>JBEDFW010000212.1:0-4888 GCA_041174985.1 Actinomycetota bacterium
GAGCAGCTCGATCAGCTCGTCGACTCGCTGACGTACGGCCTGCTCGGAGTCGAACACCGGCGGCAGATACATCGACGCCGCCAGCGCACTGCGATTGGCCACCCACCGCTCGAGCGACACGGCGAGGGTCTCGCGCACCGTGAGTTCGGGGAAGAGCCGCGCGTCCTGGAACGAACGTCCGAGTCCGGCCCGGGCCCGTCCGTTCGGACTGGCGTTGCTCACGTCGACTCCGGCGATGTGAATCGACCCGGCGTAGAGCGGAGCGAAACCCGACACCAGATCGAAGAGCGTCGTCTTGCCGGCCCCGTTCGGTCCGATCACGCCCACGATCTCGCGTTCGTGCACGTCGATCGAGACTCCGTCGACGGCTCGGATGCCCCCGAAACTCGTGACCACTTCACGCGTCGACAGGGCGAGTCCGTCACCCACAGTGGTCGGGGCGGACTCGCGGGCGTCGCCCACCGACGCACCCGACAGGAACACCGAGCGCAAGATGTCGGGGCGTTCGAGGAGTTCGGACGTGGGTCCGTTGAAGCGCACCTCGCCTCGTTCGAGGAAATACGCCCGCTGGGCGACGGTGAGAGCCACGTTGACGCTCTGTTCGACGAGCACCACGGTCACTCCGTCGTCGGCCATGCGCTGCACGATGGGAAGCATCTGACCCACGACGACCGGCGCGAGTCCGAGAGACAGCTCGTCGATCAGCAGAACGCGCGGTCGCATCACGAAACTCATGCCGAGGGCGAGCATCTGCTGCTGTCCACCCGAGAGATTGGCGGCTGGTTCGTCGAGTCGATCGGCCAACATCGGGAAGATCCGCAGCACTTCGGCTCTCGCCTCTCGAACCGAGTCGGCGTCGCGTCGTTGGGTCCAACCGGCCAAGTCGAGGTTCTCCGAGACGGTGAGCGAACCGAACACTCCGGCCCCACCGGGCATCTGGACGATGCCGAGAGCGGCGATCTCGTGCGGAGGTGCGTGCGTGATGTCGCGACCGTCGAAGATCACCGCTCCTCGATCGGCCTCGACGACACCGCTGATGGTCTTGAGCAGTGTGCTCTTGCCGGCTCCGTTGGTGCCGAGAAGCGCGACGATCTCGCCTTCTTCCAGATCGAGCTGGATGCCGTGCAAGATCTCGACACCGTCGTAGCCCGAGCGCACTCCTCGCAACACCAGAAGTTTCGATCGCCCGTGTCGACGTTCGTACAACGCCTCCGAACGTGCGGCCGCCGACTGCCACACCTGCGCGATGTCATCGACGATGACGTTGCCGATCGTTCGCTGCACCAGTCCGCCGATCAAGAACAGCGGGATCATCACCAGCATTCCGACACGGATCGAGATCTCGTCGGCGATCCAGCCGATGAGCGGCAGGACGCCGAGGCCCGGGATGATCCAGAGCGAGGCGACCGAGAAACCAGTGGCCCGGGCCCGCGGTGGGATGGCGAGCGACAAGGCCGAGAAGATCGCCGGGGCGAGGATCGCCAGAGCGGCCGAGATCACGCAGTTGATGGCGACCGCCACCACGATGTTGGGAGCGAGCGCGAACGCACCGGCGAGTACCGCGGCCGCGAGCGAGATGTTGGCACCGACTCGAGCGAGTCCGGCCACGTTGCCGGCGTAGCGCTTGGCGATGAAACGTGTGCCGACGATCAGACCAACGAGTTGGAACGGCTCGGCGATCGCCGCCGCGACTCCTCGGGCTCGTTCGTCGAGACCGAACTCCTGGTCGTACAACAACGACGCCAGGGTGACGAAGCCGATGAGACCCGTGGCCAGGAACGGCAAGCTGTACCAAATGCGACGCAAGGACTGAACCTTGTGCACCGTGCGCCAACTCTCGGAGAACGATGGTGCGGTCTCCTCGGTCATGGCGACGTCTTCCGACACGCCGGTGGCCTGACGTTCCCAACGACCCCGCACCGGCTCGTGCAGACGCATCGCGAGCACAGCGAAGATGACCGTCGGAATCACGAACACGATGAACGGCGTGCGCCATCCGAAGTAATACGCGAGGAGTCCGGCGGTGAGCGGGCCGAGGAAGGCGCCGACCGCGTTGGCAGCACGATGCACCGAGAACACTCGAGTGCGGGCTTCGATCGGGTAGTAGTCGGAGATCAACGAATTGTGCGTGGGGTCGATCACGGCCTTGCCGAGCGCCGAACCGCTGCGGGCGATGGTGAGCACGATGAGACCGGTGGCAAAACCGGTGAGTCCGGAGAAGAGCGCCCAGACCAGTGCACCCGCCACCGCGAGCCGGGTTCGTTTCGACCGGTCGGCGATCTGGGCGATCGGCACTTGCAGAGCGAGAGCCGCCACACTGGCCAGACCGACCAGACCGAGCATCGTGCTGAAGTCGAGATCGAAGTGTTCACGGATCTCGGGAAGAAGGATCCCGAACGCGGCCCGGTCGAATTCGTCGACGGCGTTGAGTCCGAACAGCACGACGATGGGGAACACCGCTTCTCCGCCACAGACATCGCGTAGCCAACGACCGGGATGACGCACTCCGCTCCGGAAGCGAGCCCAGGTGTTCGGCGTGCCGCTCATTCGCTCTTCCCTTCGGTCGTCTGGTCGGCCTTGCGTCGGGCACGTCGGTCGATGAGGAACGCCAACTGGTCGCGCACTCTGATCACGAGGGCGCCGAGTCCGCCCGGCACGATCAGCAGAACGAGGAGGACACCGGCGGCCGACGACACGAAACGCCACTCCTCGGCGGTCACGAACCACTCGGTGCCGCGTAGGTAGACCGCACCGAGAATCGCGCCGAACATCGATCCGAGTCCACCCACCACCGAGGCGGTGAACACTTCGAGACTGCGATTCACGCCGTAACTCGAGAGGTCGAAACTGTAATTGAGGTGGGCGAAGAGACCGCCGGCCACTCCGGCCACGGCGCCCGAGATGGTGAAGGCCGTCAGCTTGAGCCACGTGGCCGACAATGCGTAACTCTGGGCGGCCCGTTCGTTGTCACGGAGAGCGAGGATCGCCCGGCCGGTGCGACTGCGTCGAATGCCGCGGACCGCGAGCATGACGATCGCCAGGACGACGAGCGTGTACACGTAGAAACGGGTGGGTGTGTCGATGCTCAGACGGCCGAACAGATCGGGTCGCCCGAATCGTCGGCTTCCCGGTACCCACGAGAAGAAGCGGTCGTTCAGCAACCACGAGGTGACCGAGAGAGCGAACACCAGAGTGGTGACGGCGAGATACAGGCCGCGTAAGCGCAGCGCCGGCAGGCCGACGACGAACGCCGCCACCGCGCCGGCGGCCGCACCGATCAACAAGGCGAGTGAGAGATCGACGTTCCATTCCGAGGTGAACTTGGCACTCACCGCCGCGCCGATTGCCACGAATCCGAATTGTCCGAGCGAGATCTGACCCGCCCAACCCGTGAGGACGACGAGTGACAGCCCGATGATGCCGTAGATCGCGATCGCCGTGATCTTGATGACCTGGTCGGATCGCAGGACGAGTGGAACGAGAACGAGTCCGGCGGCGATCAGCACGTACGTGGTGGCCCGCATCAAGAACACCAGATCGTGTCGCTTCAGGTGTGGTTCGAGATCTCTCACCTCGTCGGCCAGCCGCCACGACGCCGTGGTGTCCTGATCGAGTCGTGAATTGCTGCGACGCTGCATGAGGAGAGCGGCCATGACCGCCGCACCGATGAACGGCGCGACGAGCAGCGGACTCTCGGCGTTCCACGAGACGCCGTATTCGAGAACACCGAGGGCGACCGCGGCCACGGTGATCGTGACGAGATTGCGCAATCGACCGATCACGAGTGCAGCCAGAGCTTGCACGAGGGTTCCGATGGCGAGCGCCGATCCGAGCGGAATACCCAGGATGCCGGCGCGGAGGAACAGAGCGAGGAACGACAATGCGGCCGCGATCATCCAGACGATCGTCGACAGTCCGCCCACGGGGATGCCGAGAAGCGAGGCCCGCTCACTTCGTTCGGCGGCCGCGCGCACGGCGGTTCCGACGCGGGTGCGGGTGAGGAAGAGTCCGACCACGAGCATGGCAACCGGTGCGACGATCACAGCGATGAGATCGTTGGCGTTCAGGATGAACGCATCGATCGTGAGCTTCCAATCGAGAGGGGCTGGAATGCGTTGCGAGGCGGCGTTCTCGTCCCACAGTCGCGGCAGACGAATGGCGAAGACCGCGAGCAACTGAGTGATGCCGATGGTCGCCACCGTCAACACCAAACGGGGTGAACGCGCGAAACGCCGAACGATCGCCAGTTCGACGATCGCACCGAGGACGATCGAGGCCGCCAAACCCACTCCGAGGCCGAACAGATACGGCAGACCCGAGAACACGATCAGTCCGACCGACAGCGCGGCCGGCACGAAGCCCAGATCGGCCTGCGCGAAGTTGAGGACACGATTGGCTCGATAAACGAGGGCCATGCCCATGGCGAGCAGCGCCGTGAGAAGTCCGATGACGACACCGCGGATCCAGGCGCCGAGCGGAACGCCGAAGAACACGAGTTGGACGACCACGAGGGCGAGAGCCGGAGTGAGGGGCGCGAGGGCGCGACGAATCGACAACGTTCGGGACGTCGATCCCGTCATGACCCCCTCCTCGTGTCCCCCCGGACGACTCGTGTTTATCACACCTGACCAGGGCCTCCAGTAAGGTCGGCCTGTGGGAACAGTTCGCCGACACGTCTTCATCGCGCGCTCGGCCGACGAGGCCCCACACGTCGTCGGCGACCCGGCGCGATTGCACGAATGGTTCCCCACCACGGCGACCGAAATTCAGGGTTCGAAACGCTGGGTGTCGCTCGCAAGTGGATTGCGATTCGAAGAGGACATCGTCACCCTCGACCACGATCTGCGGCGTTTCCAGTACCGCATCGTCAACAACCCGATCGTGCAGT
>JBEDFW010000213.1:0-3012 GCA_041174985.1 Actinomycetota bacterium
GTGCCGCACCTGATGGATCGCTGGTTCCGCGCCCCGTACACGAACTACACCGAGGCCGTGCTGCCAAAGCCTGGCGACGTTCTGAACGAATGGGAAGTCTTCTGGGAGATCAGTCGTCGACTGGGCACGCCACTCGCCTTCCCCGGTGGTCCGGCCCCGACCGATCATCGACCCACGGACGACGAGATTCTCGACTTGGCCTACGCGGGTTCGCGTATGCCCATGGACGAGATCCGCCGTCATCGTATGGAGATCCATCCCGACCGAGCGATCCTCGTGAGCGCGGCCGATCCCGAATGCACCGCCCGTTTCACTCTCGCTCCCGACGACATCGCTCACGAACTCGCCGAGGTTCGCCACGAGACCGATGGCGCGGCCGCAGTGAGCGAGCAATGGACCGAGTTCCCGTTCCGTCTGGTCAGTCGTCGACTGAAGCACGTTCTCAATTCGCTCGGTACCGAACTACCCGGTCTGGCCGCCAAGGGAACCACCAACAACGCTTACATGAACCCCGACGACATGCGCGAGCTCGGTGTCTCCGAAGGTGGCCTCATCGAGATCACGTCGCCGCGGGCGAGCCTCCACGCCGTCGTGGCCGAGGCGCCCGACGTTCGCCGGGGTGTCGTCTCGATGGCTCACTCGTGGGGTGGATCATCTCTCACCGACGAGAAGGTTCGTGACATCGGATCACCCACCAATCGCCTGGTGTCGGTCGACCAGGGATACGACCGGGTCTCCGGCAGGGTGGTCCAGAGCGCGATCCCGGTCCGGATCGCCGTTCTCGAGGCGAGCCACCCGTCCCACGTCCACTAGACAACAGTCGTACGAAACTCTCACGAAGCATCGAGGAGGAGTCATGGCCAGGATCGACGTGCCCGAGGGTGAAGGCCTCGAAGCCGCTCGCATGTGGAAACTCGCCCCGCACATGGGGCTCGGAGTTCATGCGATGACCGAGGCGGTCTACGTGCAGTCGAGTCTGGGGATTCGCGAGCGGGAAGTCGCTCGCATGCGAATCGCCCAGCTCAATCAATGCGTCGTTTGACTGAACACACGCGCTGCATCGGCGATGCAGCAAGGACTCACCGACGAGCTGTACAACTCGGTTCAGCACTACCACGACAATTCCGAGTTCACCGACCGTGAACGGCTGGCCGCCGAGTACGCCGAACGTTTCGCGATCGATCACACGGCGATCGACGACGAGCTCTGGACTCGCCTTCGCGCCGCGTACTCCGACGCCGAACTCCTCGAGCTCACCGTGACCATCGGCTTCTGCGTCGGACTCGGACGGGCCTTCCAGGTCCTCGGGGTCGAGCGCGATTTCGACGTTCTCTGGAGCAAAGAGCCCCCGACCGGCCAGAACGGAAAGAACCCATGACCCCTCTCGACACCGTCAACGCCTTCATCGCCGCGATCGAGCGCAACGACCTCGACGCCGCATTGGCTCTGGTCTCGGCGGATTGCGAATACGACAACGTCCCGATGATGAAGGTGCACGGCCCCGAAGCCATGCGCGGGATCCTCGGTCCCATGTTCGCCCGCTGCCACGAGATCGCATGGCCGGTGCACCGTCAGGCGCAGAGTGGCAGCGTCGTTTTCAACGAACGCACCGATCGCTTCCGTATGGATCACGGCTGGGTCGAGTTGCCGGTCAACGGGGTGTGGGAAGTGGTCGACGGCAAGATCACGCTGTGGCGCGACTATTTCGACCTGGCGAGTTACTTGAAGCAGTTCCCGGTCGACGACCCGCGCTGAGGCGCGATCGTCAGTGGCCTTCGCCGAGATAGGAGGCCTCGATGAGGCTTCGGTCCTTGGCGAGTTCAGCAGCGTTGCCCTCCATGGCCAGTTCACCATGGCTCAGCACGTAGGCGCGGTCGGCCACTTCGAGAGCCATGTGCACGTGCTGTTCGACGAGGAGAACACCCGCACCGGTTTCGGTGGCGATCTGACGCAGGATCGGCAACAGTCGCTCGACGATGATCGGCGCGAGACCGAGGCTCATCTCGTCGACCATCAACAACTTCGGGCTCACGGTGAGGGCGCGAGCCATGGCGAGCATCTGTTGCTCACCGCCCGAGAGCAATCCGGCGCGGCGGTCGAGGATCGGTTCGAGGGCCGGGAAATATCCGAGGGCCTTCTTCACGTCGGCCGAACCCTTCGCTGCTCCGAGTCGGAGATTCTCGGCCACCGTCAACTGGTAGAAGAGCGAACGCCCCTCCGGCACGTGGGCCAGACCCTCGCGGGCGATCATGTGCGGACGGCGACCCTTGACACTCTTGCCGAACACCTTCACGTCACCCGAGATGACCGGCACGAGGCCCGACACGGTGAGGAGGGTCGTCGTCTTGCCAGCGCCGTTGGGACCGAGCAGAGCGACGACCTCACCCTCGTTCACGCGCAGGTTCAGACCGCGCACGACCGACACGCCGTTGTAGCCGGTGTTGAGGTTCTCGATTTCCAGAAGTGCCGACACGTCAGGCCTCCTTCGCGCTGCTGCCGAGATAGGCCTCGATGACCTTGGGATCTCGTTTGATCTTGTCCGGTGTGCCTTCGGCGATCTTGACACCGAATTCGATCACGTAGATGTAGTCGCACACGTCGAGGACGAGGCCCATGTCGTGATCGACGAGGAAGATGGTGATACCGGCGTCGATGATCTGCCGAAGTCGCTTGCCCAACTCCTGCGATTCGGTGGTGTCGAGACCGGCCGCCGGCTCGTCCATGCAGACCAATTCGGGGCGCGCGGCCAGGGCACGGGCCGCCGAGACCAACTTGCGTTGGCCCTGGCTGATCTCGTTCGGGTACTTCTTGGCGAGATCGCCGATGCCCAGGACGTCGAAGGCGAACTGGACACCCGATCGATCACGATCGCGATTGGGTCGCACGAGATCGAGAAGGAAGTTCTTGGTGGTCTGCCGCTCGGACGCCACCTGCACGTTCTCTTCGATGGTGAGGTCGTCGAAGAGTTCGAGTGACTGCCAGGTCCGGCCGAGACCGAGGCGCGCCCGCTTG
>JBEDFW010000214.1:0-8768 GCA_041174985.1 Actinomycetota bacterium
CACCAACCGAAACTTTCCCGAAACATTCGGAGTCGACACTCTCCTCACCCCTACACACGACAAGGAGAACCCATGGAGAGCGGCGATCTCGCCTGGGTGCTGGTTTCGGCCGCACTCGTCCTGTTCATGACCCCTGGCCTGGCTCTGTTCTACGGAGGCATGGACAAGGGTCGGAACGTCTTGAACATGCTGATGATGAACTTCTACTGCCTGCTGATCGTCCCCGTTCTGTGGGTGATCGCCGGCTTCTCGTTGGCCCAGACGCCCTTCGAGAACAGCTTCATCGGCAACTTCGATTCCTTCTTCCTGAAGGACATCACCGTGGCCGGGGACGGCGGATCGCTCGCCATCGTGGCGTTCCTCGGAATGTTCGCCGTCATCACACCAGCGCTCATCTCGGGTGCCGTGGCCGATCGCATGAAGTTCAGCGCATGGGCCATCTTCGTGCCGGTGTGGCTGTTCTTGGTCTTCATCCCGGTGTTCAAATGGGTCTACGGCGGATGGCTGGCCGAGCGCGGCTCGATCGACTTCGCTGGTGGAACCGCGATTCACGTGAATGCCGGTATCGCCGCTCTCGCTGCGGTTCTGGTCCTGGGCAAGCGCAAGGCCGACCCGTCGCCCCCGCACTCGCTGCCGCTCGTCATGATCGGTACGGGCATCTTGTGGTTCGGCTGGTTCGGCTTCAACGCTGGTTCGGCCCTGGCCGCCAACGGACAGGCTTCACAAGCCTTCATGAACACGTTCATCGCCGCTGCGGCAGCCGGGCTCGCCTGGCTCGTCGTCGAGTGGAAGCGTGACGGTCATCCCACCACCCTCGGCGCCGCCTCCGGCGTGGTGGCCGGACTCGTGGCGATCACGCCGGCCGCTGGCTACGTATCGGGTCCGGCTCCCGTTGCGATCGGTCTGATCGCAGGTGTCGTGTGTTGCTACGCCGTTCGACTGAAGAAGAAATTCGGTTACGACGACGCACTCGACGTGGTCGGCGTTCACTTCGTCGGCGGACTCGTCGGCTCGCTCCTCATCGGATTCTTCGCCAACCCGGCGTTCTTCGACGGAGCATTTGACGAAGGCATCTTCTACGGCGGTGGTGCCAAACTTCTCGTCGAGCAATTGATCGCCAACGTCGCAGCGATCGTGTGGTCGTTCGTGGTCACCTACCTGATCATGATCGCCCTCAAGAAGACCATCGGTGTTCGCGTCAGCGACGAGGCCGAGGCCACCGGTCTCGACCTGTCCGAGCACGGCGAAACTGCCTACCATTCCGGATCCTGATCAGACGTACGAGACTCGAAGGAAGCACACATGAAACTCATCACTGCAGTCGTCAAGCCCTTCAAACTCGACGACGTCAAAGAAGCACTGAAGGCCGCGGGAGTGGTCGGTATCACGGTGACCGAAGTGCGCGGCTTCGGCCGTCAGGGCGGTCACACCGAGACCTATCGAGGAGCGGAGTACAAGATCGACTTCCTCCCCAAGGTGAAACTCGAGATTCTCGCCGACGCACCCGATGTCGATCGGATCGTCGACGTGATCTCGGCGGCCGCCAACACCGGCAAGATCGGTGACGGCAAGATCTGGATCACCGAGGTCGAATCGGTGATCCGAGTGCGCACCGGAGAAACCGGGCCCTCGGCCATCTGAGCCCGGCGAGGTTTGGCTCTCGTTTCCTCCTTGGGTATGATACCCCCCAGGGTATTTTCCCGAGGAGGAAACATGTCAACGTCATTCACCACACGTCCGTCGGTTTGGCCACTCGAGCGCATCTTGTTCGCCATGGCTGGCTCGGTCACTCTCATCAGCGCCCTACTCGCTGCGGTCGTGAGCCCCTGGTTTCTGATTCTCACCACGTTCGTGGGTGTCAACCAGTGGGCCTTCGTCGTGCTTCGGGCCTGCCCCGCCTCACTCGTTCTGAAGCGGCTCGGCAAGACCCCTCAATGTCATTGGTGAACGAGCACCGTCGACGATCGTCAATGGTCGATCACCCAGCAACGCACGGCGCAGGTGGCCGGTGGCCCCTTGTGCTCGCCGGTGCGCACGTCGAATTGGGCTCCATGAAGTGGACACGTGATCGTGTGGTTCCGCAGTCGACCGTCCGACAATCGCGCATCACGGTGCGAACAATTGTCGTCGATCGCGAACAACTCGCCTTTGACACGACACACCAGAACGCCATGTGAGCCGACGCCCTCGACCCGACGCAGCTGACCGTCGGCCAAATCGGCGAAATCGGAGGTCCGTAGTGCGTCAGCCATGTTCGGGGACGAAGCCACCCTCGGACAGCAACTCGAGGACGCGCATCTGAAGATGACGGGCCCTCACCTCTTGGTAGTTGCCCAGTGTCTGACCAGGTTTACGACTGGCCCGAAAACCTCGAGTCTGAGCCTTCATGTTCGACGTGTCCTGATCGTAGATACGACCGAGACCACCGAGACCCGCCGCCATGGTGTAGCTGTCGTCGACATCGAGTTCGATCACGTCGGGTGGGGGCGGTGCATCACCGTCGCGCGGGCGAGGACGCAGGATCAACAGATCGAACCAACTCACGTCGACGTCGTCGGGATCGGGCCGGAATCGATACACCATCGGCAAAGAAAGGCCCGGGAAGAAGAAGGCGTTGGGGAAGCAGAAGTATTCGATCGAGTCGAGAGCGATCGATTCGCTCACCCTGGAGAAATCGTGTCCGTACCGGCGTGACATGTCGTCGCGCACGATGCGCGCGTAGGCATCGCGCGCCCGCTCCCCATCGGGAAGTGTCGGCCGACGATCGGGCGGAAAGGCACGCACGAGGTTGTCGAAGAGCTCTCGTTCGGTTCGAGGTGTCGGGCGTTGTGGGCTCTCGAGTCCGATGGTGTGAATGAATCGACTGACGTTCGGTGGGAAAACGTCGTACTGCGTCGTCACTTCGTCGCCGAGTTGCCCGGTCGAATGTGTCTCCCGAACGTGATATGCCTCGAGGAACGCCTCGATGGCAGCTTTCCAGTTGCACGGGAGCTTCTTGCGAACGTGCGTCTCGACGTATCGATCGTCGAATCCGAATTCGGTGAAGTGATCGGGCAGGACTCCGAGGTGCTCACGAAGCGGCGTCGCCCGCGGATCGAAGTTGATCCAGACGAAGCCGGCGAAGACGTCGACCGGGAGTTCGGGCAGGGCATGCGACTCATCGGTCACGTGCGGGAAGTCCCAGCGATCGGGCACCTCGAGCAACCGGCCGTCGAGTGACCAGGTCCAGCCGTGGAACGGACACTTCAATTGCTGGGCGAATCCACACGATCCAGCGGGCTTCAACTGCGTCCCCCGATGCATGCATGCGTTGTAATACGCCTTGATCTCGCCATCGGCAGTGCGCACGAGAAGAGCGGAGTGCGGACCGATGTCGTACACGTAGTAGTCGCCCGACTCGGCCAGATGATCGACATGACAGGCCCACTGCCACGTGCGTGACCACACGTGCTCGAACTCGGCCTGGAAGAAGGATTCCGAGGTGTAATGCGTGTATGGGACGTCGGCGTCTCCGAGAAAGACCGGCGCCTCGACGAGCAGAGGCCAGGGCGGAGGCGTGGGGTCCGCGAGGAGTTGCTCACGTAGCGATGGCCCGGGGGCACGAGCGGCGCCCGGCTCTCCCGTCGTACGATCCCCCCAGCTCGTCATGCGACAACTCTAGGCATCGACGATCTCGATACGAACCCGCTTGTTGCCCTTCCCCTTGTTCTCGATCTTGACGACCTTGACTCGGCCCACGTCACGCGTCGAATGAACATGGGTGCCGCCGTCGGCCTGTTTGTCGAGCCCGACGATGTCGACGACGCGGATCTCCGAGACGGACTCGGGGATGAGCGACACCTTGGTACGAATCAAGTCCTCGTCCATGAGGGCGGTTCCACGCGGCAAGAACTCGACGCGAACCGGTCGATCGGCCGCGATCTCCAGATTGACCAATTCTTCGATGCGGGCCGCGAATCCCTCTGGTACCGGATCGAACTCGAAGTCCATCCGACCACTCAGCGGTTCCATGTTCCCGCCGGTGACGGGGACCTTCCATTCGTTCCAGATCACGCCGCACAAGATGTGCATCGCCGTGTGCGTTCGCATCAGTTCGAAACGTCGACCCGATTCGACCACCCCACTCACCGTCGCACCGATCTCCGGAAGTGACCCGTCGAGTTGGTGCCACACCCAACTGTGCGAACCGTCGGGAGCCGTCCCCTTGCGGACACTGAGTACGTTCGCACCGGCGAGCATCCCGACGTCGTGAGGTTGACCACCACCCGTCGGGTAGAACGCAGTTCGGTCGAGAGCGACAGCATCACCTTCGACACCGATCACGACGGCTTCGAACTCACGCACGTCGACGTCGCGGAGATAGATCAGATCGGTGTCGTTCGAGAACTCGGCCATGCCCCAGTCTGTTCCACGCACGATCGCTCGAACCAGCCCGAACCTCTAACCTGACCGTGATGGCACCCCGAACGATGAGACCGGCCCGTCGCCGCGGACTCCTCGTCCTCGGAGTCGTGGTGATCGCAACGGCTTGCGGCGGAGGAACTTCGTCCACCCCGAACTCCACCGAACCACCGCGCACCACGACCACCGTGCCGAGGGTGAGTGACGGTGTTCTGCGCATCGGTCTCCTGGTCCCTCGATCGGGTGCCGGGGCCGGTCTCGGTGAGGCTCTCGTACCGGTCGCCGAAGCGGTGATCGATTCCATCGCCGCCGAAGGAGGTTTCGCCGATCGGGACGTCGAATTGGTGATCCGCGACGAGGGCAACGACACCGCTGCCGCGCTGGCCGCCGTCGAACGATTCATCGACGAAGACGGTGTCGACGCAGTGGTCGGACCATTGTCGTCGAACGTCGCACTCGGCATCCTGCCCACGCTCGTTCGTAACGACGTGGGGGTCTGCTCCCCGGCCGCCACATCGGCGCTCCTCAACAACTTCCCCGATCGCGGACTCTTCACACGGACCGCACCCACCGACAGTCTCATCACGCTCGCCATGGCCCAAGTGATCGCTCAGACCGGTGAGAGCGCCGCTGCACTCGCCTTTCCCGACGATCGTTTCGGTCGACGCCTCGCATCGGAGTTGCGTCGTTATCTCGGTCTTCAGGGAATCTCGATCACCACCGAAATTCCCTACCTCACCACCGACGAGTCGTTCGTCGACGAGATCGGCACCATCGCCGACGAAACACGAGTCCTCGCTCTGATCGGAAACCAGGAAAGCGGTCCGCGTTTCCTCAGCACCCTTCTCACCGATTCGAACCTTGAAACTCTCGTGATCAACGATGCGTTCTCTACGGCAACTCTTGCCAATGATCCGGGACTCGAACGCCTCGCCGACTTCTCGGTCGTCGGCGTCGCACACGACGTGTCGATCGGTTTCGACGATCTCGTGACCGAACTCGGCGAACGTCGAGTGTTTCCGGGTCCGGTCACCAGCGGAACGGCTCGACAGCCCATTCCCTTCGCCACGTCGGTCGTCGACTGCATCAATCTGCTGGTCCTGGCCGCTCGAGCATCGGCCAGTGACGATCCCCTCCAATTCATGCCATCCATGATTCCGGCCAGTCGAGTCGGATCGTCGTGCAGCACTTTCGAGCAATGTGCATCACTGCTCGAACGCGGACTCAACATCGACTACAACGGTCCGACCGGGCTGCTCGGATTGAGTCCGAGTGGAGACCCAGGAGTCGCGTCGTTCGTGAACTACGCGTTCAGCGACACCGGTGCCGCCGAATACCGGTCACTCATCGGCGTGATCAGTTCACCCTGACGACTCGGGACGTTCAGCCCGGGCTGTAACGCACGGCTTGTCGGTCACGGACGAACCCGTACAACGTGACGCCGGCTCGCTTGGCGGTCTGTACCGCCAACGCGGTTGGCGCACTCACCGACACCACGGTGCCGAAACCGGCCGCCCACGCCTTCTGCACCATCTCGAAACTCGCGCGACCCGACACGAAGAGTGCGAGTTCGTTGGCCGGCAACTGGCCGTCGAGCAACAGCCGCCCCACCACTTTGTCGACGGCGTTGTGGCGACCCACGTCCTCCCGCACGATGAGAGCCCGACCGTCCGGATCGATCGCTGCCGCAGCATGTACCGCACCGGTGTCGTCGAACAGATCCTGCTCGGAGCGCACCACATCAGGGAGTGACAGAACGGTGGCCACCGAGAACGACGGAATCTTCGTCGTATCGAGAGGCGAGATTCGCTCGACCAATTCGTCGAGAGCTTGGCTTCCGCACAAACCGCAACTCGACGACGTGTTGCCGAGGCGAGGAGTCGGCACTGGCGCCCGTCCACCGGTCTCGACCGTGACCACGTTGAACTCACTGTCGACGGCCGAGCCGTTCGCGCAGTAACGGACTCCGGTGACGGACGATCCGTGGAGAAGTCCGTCGGAAAAACAGAAGCCGACGGCCAATTCGTAGTCGTGCCCCGGAGTTCGCATCGTGGTCGCCACGAGATGCCCGTCGAGTTGAATCGACAACGGTTCTTCGACGACGAGCCGATCGGGCACACGTCGTGAATTGTCGGCGTCGACTTTCACCACGAGAACGGTGTCGATCCGCTTACGAGCCACGTCGCCAAGGCTACGGTTCGAGGAGTGGCCACGGACGACCAGACGCCCGACGAGGACCCGTCGTGGGATCTCGTTCGACCCGCGGGAGGAACCGCCTACAACCGCCGTCGACGTGACGCGATCGATCAACCGGTCATCCGACCACGCGACACCGATCCAGTTCTCTCTGCTGATCCCGATGGCTCGTCGTGGTTGCTCAGACCCGATGACGGTCGAATCACTCGATCGGAGGATCGCGGTACGGCGTTGCTGTACGGCATCGTCACCTTCATCGCGACCACCGTGATCGGTCTGATCGTCACCGTGGCCGTCACCGGTCCGACCGAGGCCACACCCATCACGACACCGGTCGTGAGTTTCGCTCCGCGTCCATCTCTCACCGCGGTTCCGTCCACCGTGCCGTCGGCCGACACCGGGGATGAACCCCTTGCGAGTGACGACACGGCCTTCGACGACGCGACCACGACCACCACACCCACCGAGAGTTCCATCGGCGCTCCGATCGTCGTGGCGACGGAGGAAGGTGTCCTGCGTGAAACGAGCGCTGGAACCACGCGTGTCATCGACGGTTCCTTCGACGTGGTGATTCCGGTGGGCGACGGTTCGTATCTGGCCCAGGCACGTTCGGGACGGGGCGCCGACGCGCTCGACACCAGCTTGCTGCGTATCTCCGCCGACGGAGTACCCACGCGGGTTCTCGAACCCGCCGAAGGAATCGACGAATGGTTCACACTGCACGATCTGATCGTGCGCAACGGAACTTTCACGGCTCTCGTGGTGAAAGCGACCGGAACTCTGCCTGATGACTCCGTCGAGGAGATCCTGCTCGTTCCGTTGGACGGGTCGGCCAGTGTGTCTCTCCTGACCCGCGACGCGTGGGACTCGCGAATCTCGCACCTGACCGTCGGCAACGGGCTGCTGGTCGGAGAGATCATCGACGAGTCGGCGACCAGCGAATCCGCCAATCGTCCCTTGCTCGTGCGCTTCACCGAGGTCGGTGACGGTTCGGTCACCACCGACGTCATCGATTCCACGCCGTTCGGGTTGGCCGATTCCTACAGCGAATGTTTCGTCTGTCCCCGAGTCTTCGGTGTCGACTCGAGCGGTCAGCGGATCGGCTGGATCGAAGGTGATCTGCTCGTGATCGTCGACGTCGCTTCTCTGCAGCGTCTGCTCCTCGTGCCGCTGCCCCAAGGGACCGGGGAACGGGTCGCATCGATCGAGATCGGATCGACAGGAGTGCTGCTGAATCGACGTCTGAGTGCCGATGGGCCATTTCAGAAGTCGTTGGTCGTCACCGGTGACGGTTCGATCGGCGCCTCGAACTACTTCGGCCGGGCCGCTTTCCCGAACGACATCGCGAACTGAGGCTGCCGGTCAACCCAGTCGAGTGACGATTGATCGCGCGGCACGTCGTGCGGCTTCGGGGTCGGTCTGCAAGAAGAGCGATGGTTCGGTGAGTTCGAGCTCGATGATCACCGGACCCCGTGCCGACGGGAGCAGATCGACGCGTGCGTAGAGAAGCTCACCGAAGCGGCGAGCGAGCCAGGCCACGGCCCGATCACCGAGATCGCGTTCGGCCGCACTCGGTACTCGACTCGAAATCTGCTCGCGTGCGTAGAGCCCGGCTTCCATGTCGCGTTCGGACGCGAGCAACGGGCCCTTGGCGAAGGCATGACTGAACTCTCCGGCGAGATAGACGAGACCGGTCTCGCTGTCTCGCTCCACGTCGGCGAGATAGGGCTGGATGATCGAGCCGCGACCAGCCGTGGTCAACTCACCGAGATGGGTGATCGCCGATACGCGATCGGAATGACGCGACGTGTCGTTGCTTCCGGCGCTGATGCACGGCTTCACGACGACGTCGCCGACGGTCAACCATTCGTCGAGGCGACTCGACCACTCCTCGGACGAGTCGTGCTGATCACCGGGTTCGACGAACACCGTCGGCACGATCGGAAGACCCTCACTCTCGGCCTCGCGCAGATAATGCTTGTCGATGTTCCAGTGCACGACGGCCGGCGAGTTGGCGAGTGACGTCACCGACGACACGCGATCGATCCAGGCGCGGAACTCGTCGATGCGAGTCGTGTAATCCCAGGTGGATCGCAAGACGACGAGTGAGTACGACGCCCAGTCGACGTCGCCGTCGTCCCACACCACGGCATCATGGCGAACGCCGAGAT
>JBEDFW010000215.1:0-9059 GCA_041174985.1 Actinomycetota bacterium
CGACGTACATGAGTACCCCTTTCGGTAATTGCGGTCCGTGGCCGCGTGGGCAAGGTATGAAGCACAAATGCGCAATGTGGTGGATGTCACAAAAAATGACCCTCTGAGCAGGTGTTTTCGCTCGAAGAGTGGTCATCTGGCCCCTTTTCACCGCGCGATACTTCGGCGGTGAGGGCTGTGCGACGTCGGGAAGGTTCGGTCGCCGTCGTCGAAGCGCCCGAACCGAGTGGCTCGGGGCTGCTGCTCGAGGTCGATCACGCCGGCATCTGTGGCAGTGACATTCACATGCTCTCGATGGGCTCGCCCGAGGTGACCCTTGGGCACGAATTCGGAGGTCGAACCGCCGACGGGCGACTCGTTGCGATCCGCCCGACGGGTCGATGTGGTTCATGTGAGGCCTGTCGTGGATATCGGGCGAATGTCTGTCTCGACGCACTCGGCCGATTTCAAGGCGGATCACTCGACGGTGGTTTCGCCGACCGGATCGTGGTCGACGCCGACAGCGTGTTCCCGATGCATCCCGGACAATCAGCCGGAGCGGCAGCGCTGGTCGAACCCATCGCGGTCGCAGTTCACGGAGTGAGGCGAGCCGAGTTGACGCCGGGAGCATCGGTCGCCGTGATCGGCGCCGGCAGCGTCGGACTCGCCACGGTCGCAGTCTTGGTCGACTTCGGATTCGAGGTGCACGTCGAGGCTCGTTACGACCACCAGCGACGAGCCGTCGAGGCGTTGGGTGGTCGCGTCGATGTCGACGGCCGTTACGACGTGGTCTTCGACGCCGTCGGATCGCAGTCGGCGTTCGACACTGCTCTGCGCTCCTGTCGTTCCGGGGGCGATCTGGTCGAACTGGGTGTCTTCTGGGACCCGGTGGCGATGGGAGCCGAGGTCGTCTTACGGGAAATCACCCTCCGTCCCGCCGTCTTCTACACCCACCAGCACGACGGAAGTGATTTCCAGACCGCGATCGACGTTCTGCATCGCGCGCCGCACATCGAAGACGTCATGGTCACCCATCGGTTCCCGCTTGACGACGCGACCGAAGCGTTTCGCGTGGCATCCGATCGTCGAAGTGGAGCCTTGAAGGTACATCTGGTTGTATGAACGCATGACTCTCGTGATCATGCGCTACGACCTGCGGATTCCGCCCGATGGAAGTCCGGCGGCCGGTGTGTCGTCGTCGGGCCAGTACGGAGCCTGCCTCGAGCAGGTCCGCTGGGCCGATCGGGCCGGCCTCAACATGGTGGTGCTGTCCGAACATCACGGAACCGACGACGGTTTCATGCCCGCTCCCGTCACGTTGGCGGCCGCCGTGGCCGCGTGCACCGAGCAGATCGGCATCAACATCTCGGCGGCCTTGGTGACCATGCACGACCCCGTTCGACTCGCCGAACAATTGGCCACTGTCGACTTGGTGTCGAAAGGACGCACGAGTGTCGTGTGCGGAACGGGTTATCGCCAAGAGGAGTTCGAGATGGCCGGGCTCGAGTTCTCGCAACGTTTCGCCGTTCTCGAAGAAGTGGTGTCGGTGATGCGCCAGGCCTGGACCGGCGAGTACTTCGAGTACCAGGGTCGGCGGGTGCGTGTGCGACCTCTGCCGCACACGCCCGGCGGCCCGATGTTGCTCATGGGCGGATCCACCCCCATCGCCGCGCGTCGCGCGGCTCGACTCGGTTGTTTCTTCACCGCCGCCAACGACGACCCCGCGGTGGCCGAGGCCTACAACGACGAGTGCGCCAAGGTCGGATTCCAGGGTTTCGTCATGCTTCCGCCCAAGGCGCCGGGCTTCGTGCACGTGAGCGCCGATCCCGAACGTGATTGGAACCGTCTGGCTCCGTACGTGATGCACGAAGCTCGCACGTACGCCACGTGGCAACGCAAAGGCCAGTCATCGGTGGTGCACGTACACGACTCGTCGACCCTCGACGAGGTGAAAGACAGTGGCGTGTACGCGATCGTCACTCCTGACGAGTGCATCGATCTGGCTCGGCGATTCGGTTCGCTCACCCTTCATCCGTTGATGGGTGGCATTCCGCCCGAGATCGCGGCCGAGAGTTTGTCGCTCTTCGAGTCCGAGGTCCTGCCGGTTCTCCGTCGGGCCGCCTGAATCAGGCGCTCTCCGCCACGTTCCACGTCGAAGAGGCACGCGTAGGCGACGAACGACAGCGGGTACGGGAAGCTGATCGCCATCAGCGCGAGGACCATGACGTGGAAGCCCCACGCCGCCACCGCCCAGATGGTTCGCAACCGCTGCGACGACGAGAGCGCGACGACCGCTCCGATCTCGATGATCGTGGTGAGCACCGCCGACGGTGGGAACAGCCATTCGAATCGCACGACCCAGCCACCGAAGGGGGAGTGCGGACTCCCCAACAACTCCTTGCGGAGATTGTCGTAGGCGACTTGGTTCCTCAGAACGTCACCGGCGAGCCAATCCATGCCGCCGTGTCGTACTTTGGCCACACCCGCCAAGACGTAGGTGAGAACCGTGACGAGAACCATCGCGCGGATGGGAACGCCGTACCGAAGACGACTTTCCGAACCCGGTGTCTTCGCAGGATCTCGGCGGCGGGCGTCGTACGACCACGCATCGGCCGAGCGGGAGAAACCCAAGGCGAGGAGGTGGAGTGCGACCAGGTGTTCGGTGTGGATCACGTGGCCGAACGAGAGTCGATACGTCGACACGACGAGGAACACGAGAGAAAACACCGGACCGACGACGCGAAATCCGACTCCGAGTGTGAACAGGATTCCGAGGATCACGGTGCACACGAAGGCGACCCGAACGGTCGACGGATTCCACGGTGAGTCGAGGAACCAGAGGACCCCCACCCCCTCGGTTTGCCAGGACGGCAGATCGGCCATCTGCCAGAACGACGCTGAGCGGGCGAGAAGGAAGGCCACCGTGTAAGCGCCGACGAGAATGCGCAGTGCGGCCAGTCGTCGGGCGGGAGCGGCACGCCACATCCAGTCGATCACCGGGTCACCTCGGGGACGGAGCAGGAGGTGTGCACGACACGCGACACCGGAGATCGGCGACCTTCGTACCAGTCGATGGCGTCGTATTTCTCGGTGACGATCTCGATGGTGTCGATCATGTCCGACGACGTGGACATCCGACGGGCGATGTCGCCGCACAGAACGGTGCCACCGTCCCGCGAGATCGAATCGAACACGAGTTGCGCGGCGATGATCACTTCGTCGTTTCCCGAAATCTGAGTGGGTGTGAGACGTCGGATCGAGCCGTCCTCGCCGCGGGCCACCGCTGTGTGCACCGGTTCGATGGCCGTTCGACGACTCGAGAACATCGGGTAGGTCGAGAGCGGGTAACTGTCGCGGTCGAGGGCGACCGGGAGCACGCCGATCACGACGACGATGGCGAGTCCGATCGCACGGACCGATCGCCGTTTGTTGAGCTCACTGGTCGGCGACGGGCGCATCGGTGTCGCACGGTAGTCGGCGTCGACCGTGCCTAAGGTTGTGGCGTGGTGAACGGACGGCGATGGTTGGCGTGGTTCGTGCTGTGTGCGGTGAGTTTCGGCGCGGCGCGAGCAGTGGCCCTGCCCGAGGTGTGTTCGAACACCACGAGCTCCGCCCGACGCACCGCCATCGCCGAAGGCGTGGGGTGGATCGCTCGGACGCAGGACGCCGACGGCCGATTTCTCTATCGCTACGACGCTGCGACGGATGAGGTGGTTCCGGGGTACGTCTGGATTCGTCACGCCGGCACGATGTTGGCTCTCGCGCAGGTCGTGGCGGCCGGACTCGACGTCGACGGTGAAGCGGCCCGAGCATTCACGCGGGCCAACGAAGCGTCCGCGACCCAACTCGTGGAGGCGATCGTCGACGATGAGTCGCGGGTCGGTCTGCTCGATGGAGCGAGTGTGTCGACCGGCGGAACCGCTCTTCTCCTTCTCGCCCTCACCGAAGGAGACGTCTCCGACGACAGGCTCGTGGAGCCTTTGGGACGTCACTTGTTGGCGTCGGTCGCTCCCGGTCCTGACGGAACCTCGATCGTGCTCGAGCGCGCCGATCGATCGCTCCGATTCGTCGAGGGGTCGATCAGTCGATTCACGACGGGTGAAGTCGCTTTCGCGCTCGCCCGACTCGAACGCCGTCAGCCGGGTCGGGGATGGGGAGAGCGGGTGCCCGAAATCCTCGATTATCTCGCCCTGCACAAAGCCGACGCCGAAGGATTCGTTCCCGACATGGCCGATCACTGGGCGGCGTATGCGATGGCGGAGATGACAGCGTGGCCGGTGGAGTCGTGGCGGTCGATCGTCGGCGTCGAGTCGGCCGATTTCGCGGATCATCACGTGGCGTGGGCCGAGAAGCAGATGGGGCTGTCGTCGATCATGGTGCGCTACGAATCGCAGCGAACGAACGCTGGGCTGGATCGTTGGCTACGGGGTCGAACATCGGTTGGTTCGGCCATCGGAACGCACGGCGAGTCCTTGGGTGGTTGGATCGCCATGGCCGATGCCGTCGATTCTCTCGCCGGAGTACGTGCCGGCTTGCGAGAACGCCTCCATTGCAACGCGTCCGTGGTCGTCGCCCGACAGATCGACGGCGACGAAGCGCAGAGTTATCCCGAGCCCGAGCGAGTACGTGGATCGTGGTTGTGGTTCGACATCACTCAAGTCGACGATCAACAACATGCCGTGTCGGCACTCGTGGCCGCCGAACGGGAACTCGAAGGTGGGGGCGAACTTCCTCGTCGCGAGTCACTTCCGCACTCGTGGTGGATGGTGGTGTTGGCCACGGTTGCGATCGTGAATCCTGGGCGACTCGCCGCCGCCCGATTTCGGCTGCAGCCATCGGCCGTCCTCGTCGCACTCGTGTTGCTCGTGTTCGACGGGCCGATCCTGCGGGCTCTCGACGTGAGCGTGCCGACCGCGGTGGTGGCGGCAGGCGTCGTGGCCATCATCGGTTCCCTCGTCGCTCTGGTGACGCGTCTCGAACCCCCATCACCATTGCTGGCCCTGTGGCGTCCCGAAGTCGTCGTTCTCGTGATCGCCGCCGGTGGGCGACCCTGGGCGATCGTGGTCGGACTGTTGATCGCCGTGGCGATGTCGAAGTCGGGATCGTCGTCGCGATGGTTGACGACCATGTGGTCGCTCGTGGCGGTCGTGGCGGGAATCGCCTTGATCGTGGACGGCGTGTACGCCGTCTGACCACGACCCGTCAGACGACCAGGTTGACCATCCGGCCCGGGACGACGATGACCTTCTTGGGCGTCGAGCCGGCGAGAGCGGCGATCACCTTGTCGTCGGCCAGCGCCACCGCCTGAACCGACGCGACGTCGGCGTCGGAGGGTACCGACACACGCGCTCGCACCTTGCCGTTGATCTGCACCGGGTACTCCATGGTGTCGTCGACCAGGAGAGCAGGATCGGCCTCGGGGAACGGGACGTAAGTGATGGTTCCGGTGTGCCCGAGTCGGGTCCAGAGCTCTTCGGCGAGATGCGGACAGAGGGGAGAGAGCATCTGGACGAGCGGTTCGGCGACGTCGCGGGGACACGCTCCGGCGCGTGAGACTTCCTGAGTCAGGGCGTTGTTCAGTTCGATCAGTTTGGCGATCGCCGTGTTGAACCGAAGACCCGCCATGTCGGCTCGAACGCCGTCGATCGTGCGATGCAGGAGTCGGCGGAGTTCCTCTGGCGACTCCGACGGCGCGACGCGGAGTTCGCCCGAATCCTCGTCGACGAGATTTCGCCACAGGCGCTGCAAGAAACGTTGCATTCCCACGACGTCACGGGTGTTCCACGGACGACTCGCTTCGAGCGGGCCCATGCTCATCTCGTAGAGACGGAACGTGTCGGCGCCGAACTCGTCGTACATCTCGTCGGGAGTGACGATGTTCTTCAGACTCTTGCCCATTTTCCCGTACTCGCGCGCGACCTGCTCGCCGTCGAAGAAGTAGGCGCCGTCGCGCTCTTCCACCTCGGCTGCAGGCACCGGCTGCCCACGCGGATCGCGATAGGCGAAGGCCTGGATGTACCCCTGGTTGAACAGACGATGGAACGGCTCGGAGCTCGACACGTGACCGAGATCGAACAGGATCTTGTGCCAGAAGCGCGCGTAGAGAAGGTGCAGAACGGCGTGCTCGACACCTCCCACGTACAGGTCGACGCCACCGGTGTGGCCGGTTCGGCCGTCGCCACCGTCGGCTGGTCCCATCCAGTAGCTCTCGACCGCAGGGTCGACGAAGTGATCTCGATTCGTCGGATCGAGGTAACGAAGTTCGTACCAGCACGATCCGGCCCACTGCGGCATCACGTTGATCTCACGCCGGTAGCGACGGGGACCGTCGCCGAGATCGAGTGTCACGTCGACCCACTCGGTCGCACGGGCGAGAGGAGGAATCGGGTCGGTGACGTCGTCGTCGGGATCGAGGGCCTGTGGTTTGAAATCGTCGAGTTCGGGCAGAAGGACGGGCAACATCGAGTCGGGAAGGGCGATCGGCCGACCGTCGGTGTCGTACACCACGGGGAACGGCTCACCCCAGTAGCGCTGACGGCTGAAGAGCCAGTCGCGGAGTTTGAAATTGACCGTCGCTTCGCCGTGACCGTTCGCAACGAGCCAGTCGTTCATGATGCGTTTGCCCTCGGCGACAGAGGTGACCCCGTCGAGGTCGAGCGAACCATTCGACGAGTTCACGTACACGCCGTCGCCCACGAAAGCTTCGGGCCACGACGACGTGTCGATCGACGATCCGAGCTGTGCACCGATTCCTCGATCGACGAACCATTCGACCGGTGGTTGCTGAATGGCCGGGATCTCGAGGCCGAATGCTCGGGCGAATTCGAAGTCGCGCTGGTCGCCGCAGGGAACGGCCATGATCGCCCCGGTGCCGTAACCCATGAGGACGTAGTCGGCGATCCAGATCGGGATCGGTCGACCGTTGACCGGATTGGTGGCGAACGATCCGGTGAAGACACCGGTCTTGTCGCGACCCTCGGCCTGCCGATCGAGATCCTTGATGGCGGCGGCCCGGGATCGGTAGTCGTCGACGGCGTCGCGCTGCTCGGCGGTGGTGAGCGAGGGAACGAGGGGATGTTCGGGCGCGAGCACCATGAACGTCGCGCCGAACAACGTGTCGGGTCGGGTGGTGAACACGGTGATGGGTCCGGCCGACGAGGTGAAGTCGACGCGTGCACCCTCGCTTCGGCCGATCCAGTTGCGCTGCATCAATTTGATCGGCTCGGGCCAATCGAGTCGATCGAGGTCTTCGAGCAGACGATCGGCATAGGCGGTGATGCGCATCATCCACTGGCGCATGTTCTTCTTGAAGACCGGATAGTTGCCGATGTCGCTCCGGCCCTCGGCGGTCACTTCTTCGTTGGCCAGGATCGTGCCGAGACCCGGACACCAATTGACCGGTGCTTCGGAGAGATAGGCGAGGCGCCGCGAATCGACCACCTCGTTGCGTTCGGCCATCGACAGTTCCGCCCAAGGGCGACCATCGGGGGTCGCGATCGCGCCGCTCTCGAGATCGGCGACGAGTTCGCCGATCGGACGAGCCCGTCGTTGATCGGTGTCGTACCACGACTCGAAGACCTGCAGGAAGATCCATTGGGTCCAGCGGTAGAAATCCTCGTCGGTCGTACTGACGCTGCGTCGCGGATCGTGAGCGAGTCCGAGACGACGGAGCTGACGACGCATGTTGGCCACGTTGGCTTCGGTGTTGACACGCGGATGTACGCCGGTTGCGATGGCGTGCTGTTCGGCTGGCAGGCCGAAACTGTCGTAGCCGAGAGCGTGCAGGACGTTGCGTCCCATCATTCGCTGGAAGCGCCCGTAGACGTCGGTGCCGATGTAGCCGAGTGGGTGACCGACGTGCAGTCCGGCCCCGCTCGGATAGGGGAACATGTCGAGCACGAAGAGCTTGGGACGCCCGGCCACTTTGTCGGGCTCGGCCAACGGTCCGGCCGGATTGGGTGCCTCGAAGGTGCCGTCGTGGTCCCAGCGATCCTGCCAGCGCATCTCGATGTCACGCGCGAGGTCGGCCGTGTAACGAAAACGCGGGGCGTCGTCGGCACGCCCCGCCGAGGGGCCTGATGAGCCAGTGGACGGGCCGGAGGACATGAGGTTCAAGGGTAATCGTCGACGATTCAGCATCGAGCCTTCGTTCAGGGGTAATTTCACGACCGCCCCATGAACGTTCCTGTTTTCACCTCGCCGATCACCGGCTCCGTCGTCGAACGACTCGAGCGTTCGGCCGATGCACCCACGGGTGTTCGTTTCGTGGGAGCGAGTGTTCGACCCACCGACGGCGACGATTTCGTCTCGTGGCGCCAGATCCACGACGAGGCCGTGACCGTGGCTGCCATCTTGCAATCCCTCGGTATCGCGCCGGGCGATCACGTGGCCATTCTCGGTCCGACGAGCCGAGCCCTCATGACCGCCGTGCGTGCCTGCTGGTTGGCCGGCGCGGCGAGCATGGTGTTGCCGTTGCCGATGCGCATGGCGTCGATCGAAGCCTTCGTCGAGAGCACGCGAGCGCGTATCCGCCACGGTGAGGCCAAGTTGGTGCTCATCGACGACGCGCTGGCCCCGTTCTACGAAACCGTTCCCGGGGATCCCACGACCCTGCCCCTCGCCGCGGTGATGCCGGGTGCGGGACGAGCCAGCGGTGAGAGCTGGGAACGTCCGGTCGACGATCCCGAACGGTTGGTCATTCTTCAGTACACGAGCGGATCGACGTCGGAACCCAAGGGCGTGATGATCCCCGACCGCGTGTTGTGCGCCAACATCGACGCGTCGTGCGCGGCGGCCGAGTTGTCGGAGGCCGAAGTGATGGTCTCCTGGTTGCCGCTCTATCACGACATGGGTTTGGTCGGCTTCCTCTCGATTCCCATGTTGAAGGGTGTGCAGTTGGTGCAAGCCGCGCCACAGGACTTCATGGCCCATCCGGGATCGTGGATGCAGTGGATCAGCGACTGGAAGGGAACGGCGACGGCGGGACCCAACTTCTCGTGGGTGCTCGCCACCCGAGCGTTGAAGCGGGCGGCCGATCTCGACTTGTCGTCGCTCACGCTCGCGTTGTCGGGTGCCGAACC
>JBEDFW010000216.1:0-10256 GCA_041174985.1 Actinomycetota bacterium
GCCTCTGACGAGCCTGAATGCTCATCACGTCGCACGCCACTCATGAGCGGTGAGACACACCGATCAACTCGAGCAGTATGGGGGCAGATCCGAAGAATTCCACCGATCGATACTGAATCGACAGTTGGGAGAAGGCATCCCAGGTTCCAGTGATCGATGTCAGTACCCTTCAGAAATGAAGGCCACCACCATTCTTCGTCTCACCACTCTTTTGACCGCGGGAGCGAGTTTGGTCCTGAGTGTTTGGCTGTATTTCGCCGATGGGGCATCGATCGACGATCGCCTGAACGGGATTTTCGTCGGAGTCTGGGTGCCATCGATTCTGGCTCTCGGAGGATTCCTGATCGCTTCCGAATCGAAGAAGAAGGAGTAGTCATGTCTCAAGGCGCTCTATTCGCGTTCGGTTCGGGCATATTTCTGATCGTCCTGTCCGGAGCGTTCATGTATGCCGTTCAAAAGACCCGAGAGTGGGCCAAACGCGAGATGTGAAGCGGGCGCGAAACCGCTCGTCTGGTGAGTGGCGTGAGTCAGCCGGGAGATTCGTCCAAGTGCACCGAGACGTGCGAGTCGATCAACCAGTCGAACATTGGATCGGTTTCCTCCCATCCGTCGTGGGTACCGATGGAAAGTTCGATGGCAACCGCTCCATGAACGATGATCCACAGGGCGTTGGCCTCTCGAGTCTCGTTCGAATCGAGAGACACCACCCCATCGATCACGAGGGGGAGTGTCGTTGGACCGTCGGTCGGAGTCTTGAATTCCCCCGAATCCCAACCGTCTCGAAGCGCTTTTGAGGCAGGCACCGCAAGGGCTCGAGAAGCGGAAATCACATGATGTGCCATCGGTCCGTCGTGAACACGACCTCCAATCGGGAGGATGAACCCGAACAGCTTCGGATGCGAAACCGCCCACTGACGGTAGGCGGAACAGGCGGTCATCAGGCGGGTTCGAGGCGTCGTCACTCGAGATGCTCGCTCCGTGATCCATTGGGCGAGGGTGAGCAATCCGTTGTACACCACAATGCTTTCGACCTCAGCCGAGCTGTCGAAGTGGCTGTAGGGGGCTCCAGGCGTGAGTCCCAATTCGCGACAGATCTCTCGGATCACGATTGGCCGCCCTGCGAGTGCGGCTGCCGTCGCCAGAGTGAGGATCCGGCCAGCCGTGCCATCAGGAATGAACGGGCGAGGGTCGAGAAAATCGATCGGTGGGGGAGAAAAAGGTTGTTGCACAGCGATACCCAACACTAACTGAACACTGTATAGTCAATACCTAAACACTGTTCAGTCAAAGAAAGGTGACCCTCGTGGCAACGACCCCCAAACAGCTCCGCAAACTCAATGTGTATGCCTCTCTGCTTCACGTCGTTCAAGGCGTCGCAGTGCTGCTCCTGGCCAACGACTTTGCTCTACCAGTCACTTCCTTCTTCTGGAACGACGCACCGAACAATCGGCTCGAGGTCGTGCGGCTCGACCGCGTGTTCGACGTGTCGGTTGCCTGGGCGGCGGCGATCTTCTTGTTTCTCTCAGCGCTCTTTCATGCCATCGTTGCCACTGTCGGGCGGACGGCTTACGAGTCGGAAATTGCTTCCGAACAAAACCGATTCCGATGGATCGAGTATTCGTTGTCGTCGACTCTCATGATCGTCACGATCTGTTTGGTGTTCGGAATCGGTGACATCGCCGGTCTCATCGGTATCGCAGGTGCCAATGTTGCGATGATTCTGTTCGGCTGGATCATGGAAGTGGTCAATCGGCCGGGTCAGCCGGTGTGGTGGACTCCCTTTTGGTTCGGTTGCATAGTCGGAATCCTGCCGTGGATCGGACTCCTCGTGTACCTGTTGGGCCCGGGTGATGAAATGCCGGCATTCGTTTACGGAATCTTCGTCAGCATTTTCGTGTTCTTCAATCTCTTCGCCCTCAATCAGTACCTGCAGTACCGAAAAGTCGGAAAGTGGGCCACGTACGAGTTCGGCGAGAAGATCTACCTGTGGCTCAGCCTGGTTGCCAAGAGTGCCTTGGCATGGCAGTTGTACGGGAACACTTTGTCGGCGTGATCGACCCGGGCTGACGGTGGAGTGACCAAAGATCCAGTTGCCTCGATGACGTTTCGTGGGCCTGGATAAACGAAACGGGTGGGTGTCACTGTCGTGACACCCACCCGTTCATGATCACTCTGGAGACGAACCTTCAGGTTCGCCCCGATGGTCACGGACTTTCCGAACCGTCTCCTTCACCTTCGCCGGAGTCGGTTCCGTCACCTTCGCCTTCTTCACTACCGGGGCCGGTGCCGTCGGGCGCGTCGCCGGTGTCACCTGAGTCGTCGCCGGTGTCACCAGAACCGTCATCGGTGGCTTCCTCGTCAGCGGCGCCGTCGTCCGAGAGAGTCTCGTCGTCGATCGGAACATCGGCGACGTCCATTTCACCGGTGTCCTCGTTGAAGTCGAGCTCGGTGACTTCGGTACCGTCTTCATCGACGCCGTCGAATTCGGCGCTGAAGAGTTCATTGCCGTCCTCGTCCGTGACTGCGACGTCGATCGGATCGTCGCCAGCCGGATCGACGATGTCGAGGTCCTGACCGTCTTCGAGGATCGACTCGATGAGCTCCTCACCGAAGGCGTAAGCCGCTTCGACGTCACCGTCGGGGGCCACGTCGACGCTCGAGACGAAGTCGTCGCCAGTGGAGACTTCGTAGGTGAAGTCGTCGTAGGACGTGTCGGACGGGTCGACTGTGTCGCGCACCAGAAGCGAACCCGAACCGGGTGCATCGACTGCGAAGAGAAGCGAGATTTCCGCGGCTTCGGCATCGAGAAGGTCACCGATCACCGGTGTGATCTGCACGTCCTCGAGACCAGCCGGAATTTCGAAGGTCACTCCGGTTCCCTGACGGCCGCGGTTCGGGAAGACACGAATTCCGTTCGAGATCGTCGAGAAGTCCCGAGTGTCGATCGTGTCGGAGCCCACCTTGATGATGGCGCCGGGCACCGAACGACCGCCTGTCGAGACCGTGATTCGCGCCGAACCCTTCGTCTCGCCGGATCCTTCGTCGGACGACCACGGGGCCGGGTTCGCCTCTTCGCGAACGCTCATGAGCGTGTAATCCATGGTTCCGGTGCTTCCCGACCAGATGTCGGCTTCGACGTCGGCATTCGTGGCGGCCATGTCGTACGACCAGATCTCCGTCGACGGATCGATAGTGACCGTCGTGATCTGGCCGGGGTAGTTGTTGTCGTAGTTCAGGACTTCGAGAACTCCGTCTTCGCGACGTGTCACGGCGATCGGTGTCACTGCGTGTCCCGAGCCGTTGGAGTAGAAGCCCAGGGTGACACCGTCCTGATTACGGAGCGCCAAGACGAGCTGTTCGGCGATCTGCGTCGGACTGAGCTCCCGTGTTTGGGCATTGAACTCGTTGACCGAGGTGAGAACCTGTGTCACCCACCAACGTGAGATGGTCGCACCGACCACTCCTGCTTCGCGCTGGAGATCGGCGACAATCGTCGCACCCTCCTGTAGCTCATCGGGAGTATTGAGCCCGACGGCCATTCGCTGGCTGACCACGGCCATACCCTCACAGCGTCCGCCTGTGATCGACTCGTTCATCGAGTCGATCCACTGCTGGGCGGCCGGCAGTGGGGTGCAGGAGTCGTCCACGACTTCGGCACACACCGCGTCGACTCCGAAGAGTTCGGCGGCGGTGTTGAGGGTCACGGCATCTTCGGCGACTGGTCCTCCCCAGTTCTCGAAGGAGAAGCCATCGGTGACCGGTCGCATTCCGGAGTCGGCGCACACCAAGCCCTCGGTGGGGAGATCCTCGGTCGGGGTCACGCACTCGCTTTCCCAGTCGAAGGCCTCACCGCCTTCGGAACCCTCGGCCAGCGAGCCTTTGCTCTCTGAGACACTTTCTTCGTTCGACGCTTCGGAACCGCACCCCACGAGGGCGAGAACCAGAGCGGCTGATAAGGCAACACGAATTTTTTTCTTCATACGTCACCTTCTCACTTCCGCTGAGGTAGCGCAAGACTTCTGGCACGGGAACGACAGCGAAACGCCTGATGAGGGGCACATTCGGCCAATTCCGCGCCGAAGCGTTTTCGTCGATGGGACCTTTCGGTCGGTTTCCTCAGGTGACGACGAGCGGAAGCGGATCCAGTCCGAGGGCGGTCCGATACGTGTTGTGATAGTGGTGGAGCGGTCGTTCGTTCCGGCCGTAGATGACTTCCGCGAGTGCGCCACTGTTCGCGGTGACTTGCTGACTGGCGCTCATGACGTAGTCCTCGTCTCGAATGATCGATGCGAAAAGCTGCGCGAGCGTTTTCTCTTGTTCCGCTCGGGCGTCTGCTCCCTCTGATGACTCGGTGACCCCTTTTCGGAGGAAGAACGTGATGCGGCTGGTGTGCCGGGTCGGATCACCTTCGTGCGGGTAGATGCGGATGAAGAAGCATCCATCGACGGTCGGAAGCAACTGGATGTTCGGGAACAAGTAGTAGGCCGGAAGTGTCGCTACGGCGATGTTCCATCGGTCCTTCGGCAACTCGCGCATTTCATCGATTGCTCGGCGGCACAAGAGGAATCGATGGTTGCGACCGAAGGTCTCGTAACACGAAACGTTTCCATGGAATCCGAGATTGATGGTGTTCTGGTGAAGAGCCGGGAAGTGGTACGTCTCACCGAACGTGTCGTTCGCGAGTTTCCAGTTGCACGCAATCTCGTAGTTGTCGCGGTCGGCAACCACCAACTCGTCCAACTTCCACGATTCGAGCTCAGCGGACAACTCGCTGGTGAGCAGACCTTCCACGTCGATGGTCCCATCGGGGTCGGGATGGACGAAGAGGAGTCCGTACTTCTCGACAGCTGGGAGGCGGGTCAAGCCGTGGCACGACATGTCGATGTCTCCGAAGTGGTCGCGTTTCGGAAGCCCGACCAACCCGCCTGCATTGTCGTATGTCCAGTTGTGGAATCTGCACGTGTAGCGCCGCGCAGTTCCACGCTCTTCCTCTAGAACGAGTGCCCCCCGGTGGCGGCAGGCGTTGACCATGGCCACGAACGTCCCGTCCTGATCACGCGAGGCAATCACCGGCACGCCGAAGTCATGGAGCGTGAAGTACGAACCGGGATCCGGCAAGTCCCCGGACAGTCCGATGATCTGCGGGTGGTGGCGGAAGAACGCCCCCCACTCCTTCTCGGCGAGATCGCGGTCGGTATATGCCGAGGTGGGGTTGCGCCTGATACCGCCCTCGTCGATGTTCGTGCCTGCGTCGAGATGGCCGAGCATTTCTTCGATCAGGCGGATTTGCACGTCGTGTCTCATTGGTGGACGTCTTTCTGGAGAGCAATGGAGATACAAACTTAGAGTAATCTCTAAAAATATGACCCGTCAAGATGTCCCCGCCAGCACCCCGGGTCGGCACGACCGCAACAAGGCACGACGTCGTACGGCGATTCTCGACGCCACCCTCTCTCTGCTTCGTGCCTCACCGATCGAGAGGGTGTCGATCGAAGCGATTGCGGCCGAGGCGGGTGTGGCGCCGGCAACCGTCTACAACCTGGTCGGTTCCCGAGACCAGCTCCTCGTTGCGTGTGTGGATCGCGTGGTCGACTCACTCATCGATTCCCTGATCGAAGCGCCGGTCGACGCGGACCCGTTGGCTGCCGCCGTGATGATCGTCGAGAAGTCCTGCGATGCCTTCATCGTCGATGGCATCGCGTTCAGACAGATCGTCGGCGCAGTGAACGGAATCTCGCGCGCAGGCAGTTCACTTGCAGTGGACCCGGCACATCTTCAGGTGACCGCGATGCGGGCTGCACTGGAGTCAGGTCTCTTGCGCGATGACGCCAACCCGGTGGCCATGGGGCGCCAGGTGTTTCTCTCCTACAACGGTGCCTTGTTCGCGTGGGCGGCTCGACAGTTGACCGATGAGGGATTCAGGGCCGCCGCCCTCCATGGCCTTTGGACGGTCGTGCTCGCCTCGGCAGCCGACGAACATCGCGACGAGTTCTCCACGAACGTGCGGGATGCGGGGACTCGAATGGTTGGCGCTGGGTATGGTCCGCCAGGGGAATAGAGGTACTCGTGCCCTCGTTCGGTTTCAGTCCCCCCGAACTAGCCTGAGTTGCCGGACGGTTCGGCACCCCGAGCGAGTTTTGCTCCGGGTTCTGCTCCGCTCCTGCCCCTTTAGCTCAGTCGGTAGAGCAGCGGACTTTTAATCCGTTGGTCCAGGGTTCGAGCCCCTGAGGGGGCACGAGGAGGTCAACCGTGACGCCTGCACCCCAATTCTCGAACATCCGCATCGACGTCGGAGAGGGCTCGCGTTTCGTCACCATCACTCTTGCTCGCGCCGAGAAACGCAATGCGTTGTCACTGGAAACGATGAGCGAACTGACGACCGCTTTTCGCTGGGTCGGTTCGGGAGCCGTCGCCGCTCGGGTGGACGGAGTGATTCTCGCCGCCGAGGGCCCGGTTTTTTCGGCGGGCCACAACTTCGGTGACATGGCGGGGGCCTCGGTCGCTGACACCACGCACGTGTTCGAGGCGTGCACCGAGATGATGAACACCATCCAGGCGATCCCGCAGCCGGTGATCGCACGAGTGCACGCGCTGGCCACCGCGGCCGGCTGCCAACTGGTCGCCACGTGTGATCTCGCCATTGCGGCCGAGTCGGCATCCTTCGCCATCCCGGGAGGCAAGGGTGGATTGTTCTGTCACACGCCACTGGTGGCGGTGGCGCGCAACGTCGGACGCAAGCGGGCCCTCGAGATGGCCATGACCGGTGATCCGGTCGATGCCCGAACGGCTGCCGACTGGGGATTGGTCAATGCAGTCGTGCCCGACGAATCGCTCGACGAGGCGGTTCTCGATCTCCTTTCCCGCGCCACTCGGGGCTCGGCCCAGTCGAAAGCCTTGGGCAAGCAGACGTATTACGACCAGATCGACTTGCCGCAGGACGAGGCGTATCGTCGAGCTGTCGAGGTGATGGCTCGTGCTGCGGTGTCACCCGACGGCCAGGAAGGAATCAACGCCTTCCTCGACAAGCGTCACGGCAATTTCACACAACGACCGGAGGGTCTGTCATGACAACTACCACGTTTCGCGTTCCGGGTATGACCTGCGGGCACTGTGAAAAAGCCGTGAGCACCGAAGTGAAGAAGATCGCCGGGGTGGCCACGGTCGAGATCGATCTCGAGACCAAAGCGGTCGTCGTCGCGAGCGACGCTCCGCTCTCCTGGTCCGACCTCGTTGCCGCCGTCGACGAGGCCGGGTTCGAAGCCGTTGCCGACTGAGTCCGGTTCCGTGTCGGTGGTCGACGAACCACTGGTTCTCGCCGTCACGGGGATGACGTGCGCCGCCTGCGCGGCACGTATCGAGAAGAAACTCAACCGCATCGAGGGCGTCTCGGCCACCGTCAATTACGCCACCTCGAAAGCCACCGTGCACGTGGACGAGGTGTCAGCAGAACGAATCTCTGTCGAGACCCTCACTCGCACCATCGACGATCTCGGATACGGAGCGGTTGCCGTGACCGTGAACGGAGACGATCGTTCGACGTCGGAGATCGCCACCGACGCGCACGTCACCGACATTCGACGTCGGCTGATGGTCGCCGTCATCGGTGCACTGCCCGTGATGGTCGTGTCGATGATCACGAGTCTGCAATTCGACGGGTGGCAGTGGGTGTCGCTCGCACTGGCCACTCCGATCGTCACGTGGTCGGCACTTCCTTTTCACCGGGCGGCGTGGCGCAACGCTCGCCACGGCACCACCACCATGGACACGTTGGTGTCACTCGGTGTGATCGCGGCCACCGCCTGGAGTGTGTGGGCTCTTCTCTTCGGCGGTGCGGGCGACATCGGCATGTCGATGGACATGGATCTCGTTCCGCGTGCGTCGCATGCTCACGGTTCGACCGAACATCACGACATCTACCTCGAAGTCGCCACCACCCTCACCGCGTTCATCCTCGCCGGCCGCTTCTTCGAACTGCGATCACGACAGAAGGCGGGTAGCGCATTGCGGGCCCTGGCCACCATGGGTGCACGGTCGGCCGTGCTCTGGCGGGACGGAATCGAATCGGAGATTCCGATCGGTGCTCTCGGAGTCGGTGAGATCTTCGTGGTTCGACCGGGTGAGAAGGTCGCCACCGACGGTGAGGTCGTCGACGGTCGCAGCGCGATCGATCGAAGTCTCGTGACCGGCGAGAGCGTGCCCGTCGACGTCGCGGTCGGCGACGAAGTGACCGGGGGAACTCTCAACACCAACGGACGACTGTTGGTTCGAGCCACTCGTATCGGACGCGACACGGTGCTGTCGCAGATGGCTCGTCTCGTCGAACGGGCGCAGGAAGGCAAAGCACCGGTGCAGCGTCTCGCCGACCGTGTGAGTTCGGTCTTCGTCCCGATCGTGATCGTGTTGGCCGTCAGCACGCTCGTCGTCTGGTTGGTGGTCACCGGTGAAACCGACCGCTCGTTCTCGGCCGCGGTGGCGGTCCTCGTCATCGCTTGTCCCTGTGCTCTCGGACTCGCCACACCCGTGGCTCTCCTGGTCGGCACCGGTCGCGCGGCGCGCTCGGGGATCATCATTCGTGGGGCCCATGTACTGGAAGCCACGCGTGCGGTCGACACGATCGTTCTCGACAAGACCGGCACACTCACCACGGGTGTGATGACACTCGTCGATGTCGACACGTCGGCTGGCGCGACCGACGACGACCTGAAGGCCTTCGCCGATGTGGAAGCGAACAGCGAACATCCGATCGCGCGAGCCGTCGTTGCCGGTTTGCGCGAACGGGGAGTGGTCGTCGACGCCACGCGGGCGACGAATTTCGAGAACCGTCCGGGTGTGGGCGTGTTCGCCGTGGTCGATGGTCGTCTGGTGTCGGTGAGGCGAGCCTCGTCGTCGGAGGACACCGACGGCGCAACCGTGGTCGAAGGTTCGATCGACGGTCGCGTCCTCGCCCGATTCTCGCTGCGTGATCGTCCTCGTCCCGAAGCGGCGGCGACGGTCCGCCGGTTGCGTGAACTCGGTGTGACACCGATGATCGCCTCGGGTGACTCGTGGTCGGCCGTGCGTCGTGTCGCAGCCGACACCGGCGTCGACCTCGATCATGTGCGGGCCGAAGTGTTACCCGACGACAAATTGCGCATCGTCGACGAGCTGCGGGCGTCGGGGCGCGTCGTGGCGATGGTCGGGGACGGAGTGAACGATGCCGCGGCGCTCGTGGCCGCCGATCTCGGAATCGCCATGGGTACCGGAACCGACGCGGCCATGGAGGCCGGTGATCTCACGATCGTGAGCGGTGATCTCTCCCTCGTCCCGGAGGCCCTGCGTATCAGTCGACACACACTGCGCGTCATCAAGGCCAACCTCTTCTGGGCCTTCGCCTACAACGTGGCTGCTCTTCCGCTCGCGGTGGCCGGACTCATGAACCCGATGCTGGCCGGTCTGGCGATGGCGTTGTCGAGCGTGTTCGTCGTGTCGAACAGTTTGCGCCTCCGTCGCTGACCACGATCTCACGGGGCGATACCGAGCAGTTCTCGGGAACGTTTGATCGCCGCTGCCCGTCGATCACGCAGCGCGCGCGCCGAAATTCCAGCCAATCGGGCCGAATCGGGACTGAGTCGATCCGACAACATCTCGTGAATGGCCTCGCGATCCATGTCGCGTAATCCGAGGCGTTCGAGATCGTGCAGAAGGTTCGCGATCTCCGAATGCGTCGACACCGGATCTAGATCGGTGATCGGCGCCGACACTCCCGCCGTCGGACGACCCCGCTGAGCGGCGATCGTCTCGGGATTGGCGAGTGTCCAGTTGTCGGTCGGGACTTCACTACGCGACCGCTTGGTGCGGTTGTCTCGCACGAACGCCTGATACTCGATGTCTCGGAGCAGATTGGCCGCAACGCGACTCGGTCGACGATCGATTGGGTAGCGACGGACCACCAACCACGCGCACGACACGAGTTGGTCGAGGGCGAAAGACGCTCCTTCGGGAACGATGCGTCCGCGACGGATTCCGATCGCGATCAGACCGGGCAGGATGCGCTGGATCACGACGCGACAGGCCAACTCGTCGTGTCGAGCGAGGGCCGTGAGCGACGAGAGGTAGTTGTCGCATTCGTCGTCGGTGAGGGATTGGCCGTAGCCGGACCGAGTGAGCACGTCGTCGAGGTGGTGGATCGGCCCGCCGGACAGTCCCCAGTCGTTGGCCCGGCGAATGTTGGATCGTGATCGGGCGATGACGTCCCAGTCGAGCCAGAGTCGGGTGGC
>JBEDFW010000217.1:0-3724 GCA_041174985.1 Actinomycetota bacterium
CATCACCAGCCCCGGAGCTCCCGAGCGACGCCCCGAAATCGAAGGCGTCGAGGAAACGGTGCGCGGGCTCGACCTGCCGACTCGTCGCATCGACACCACGGCGCGACTCGACGGTGGAGACGTCCTGAAGATCGGTGACACCGTCTACGTCGGTCGGGGCGGACGAACCGACGATCGCGGTATCGCTTCACTCGCAGCGATCGTGAACGAACTCGGCGGACGAGTCGTTCAGGTTCCGGTGACCAAGGTCCTGCATCTGAAATCAGCACTCACGGCACTTCCGGACGGGACGGTGATCGGCTGGGATCCAGTCGTCGACGACCGCAGCCTCTTCCCCCGCTACGTGACGGCGCATGAAGAGCCCGGCGCCCACGTCGTCGTTCTCGATGACCACAGCGTTCTCATGGCCTCGAGCGCCGAGCGCACCGCTCGTTACTTGCGCGCCGACGGATGGCGCGTGGTTCAGGTCGACATCTCCGAGTTCGAAAAGCTCGAGGGGTGCGTGACCTGTCTGTCGGTTCGTCTCCGAGTGGGTGACGATCACGCACCGCGATAACGCATGATGTCGTCAACCGAGATGGTCGACCCGCACTCGATACTGGCCTTCATCACGGCCGGAGTCATCACGGTCGCCGTGTCGAAGTAATCCGCGGCGTACACGGTCCAGCCGTCTCGGTAGCGACGCACACTCGTTCCGCGCGTCATCGGCACTCGCTCACCACCGGGAACGACAGCCATCTGCACCCACTCTTGAAGGTAGGTGGTGCCGTCGTTCAGTTCGGGTCCGACCGGAACGAACTCGATGTCACCGCACTTGGGCATCACGTCGAGGATCCAGGCCCGGATCGTGTCCTGGCCACGGAACTCACCGAAGATCGGATCGATGTAGATCGAATCGGTGGGGTGGAACTGATCGCAATCCTTGTCGAAGTCGACGGCGCGCGCCGCCGTCACCGGCACACCCGGGAATCTTTCCCAGCCTTCGAGCGACGGTGCCGGAGGAATCGGGGCCACTTCACCGTTCGGGCCCGGTTGACGGAACGGGCCGGTGTCGTACACGTCGCAGGCCCACGTGATGAATCCGTCGCGATAACGACGGACGCTCACTCCTTTCGACAACGGCATGTCGCCGGCGAACATCTGCCATTCGTCGAGAGAGGTTCCGCCTTCGCCATCGTCGAACAGGACGGCCGGTTGGGTCGGTCGGAACTCGATGAATTCGATCTCGGCCATCGTCGGGATCATCCAGGCGCCGATGGCTTCGCGCCCGAAGAACGATCCGTAGATCGCGTCGTAGTAACGCGATCCTTCCGGAGCCATGAAATCGACCATCCGCTGAATCCCTTGTTCGCGGGTGAGACTCGAGTCGAGCAGAGCCTCCATCATCTCGTGCGCATTCATGTCAGATTCCTCTCACGAGAGTGCCCGGGCGCTCTCCTGTGTCTCGATCGTGGCGTCGGGTCACCCGTCCCTTCACCATGGTGGCCAGATAACCCTGGACGGGCTGAATGAGACGAGTGCCTCCGGCCGGAAGGTCGTCGAACCCTCGCGGTGGGGCGACGGTCAGGTTCTCGAAATCGATCACGTTCAGGTCGGCACGAAGTCCGGGCACGAGTCGACCCCGATCGGACAGTCCGTAGAGATCGGCGTTTCGCGCCGTCTGCTTGTGCACCAAGAACTCGATCGGGATGCGCTCACCCTGATGGCGATCACGTGCCCAGAAAGTGAGCTGAGTCGTCGGCATCGTCGCATCACAGATCAGGGTCACGTGCGCGCCGGCGTCGGAGAGTCCGGTGACGGTTTCGGTGTGCACCAACATCTCGCGCAGGACCTCCATTCGTTGATGCACGTCGGCGCCGCCCATGAGAGCGCACATCGACCGACCCTCGTCACTCACGAGCAGGTCGTACAGAACGCTCAACACGTCGTCACCCCGTGAAGCGGCAATCGCGCCCAACATTCGGTCGGGAGTGGGTTCGTAGTCGACCGGATCGCCGAGCGGATACAAGAACGCGGCCGCCATCTGGAACAATCGATAGGTGGTGGCCATGGAGCCGGGGCGATCGACCGGCACGTCGCTCTCCGACAGGATCGCCGCCTTGATCGACGGATCGGCCATGGCCCGAGCGCGCTCGGCGAGGGGCAGTGCCGCCAACTTCATGTAGGTCGGCCGGCGCAAGAACGCGTGATAACCCGACAGACCCGAGACCAAACCGATGGGACGCGACGACACCTGCGGACGAAGGTTCGCACCGTCTTGATTGACGCGCGACGTGAGATCGAGAAGTTCACGCCAGGTCTCGGGCGGGTAATCGGGTGACTGGACGAGCGTGAAAGTCACCGGGCGTCCACTGCGTCGGGAGAACTCGGCCATCACGGCGTGTTCGTCGTGCGGAGTGGTGCGCTCACCACCCAAGCCCTCCAGCTTTCCGACGGTTCCGGCGGGGATCATCTCGAAGACGCCCCGTCCGGCCGCTCGCATGGCGTCGGCGAGTGCCGCAAGCTCTTCGGCGGGCGCGAATGTCCCGGGAACCGGTGACCCGTCGAGAGCACGATGGCCGATGGTGCGCGACGTCGTGAACCCGAGTGCACCAGCACGCAACGAATCGGTCACGATGCGCGACATCGCCACGAGATCGTCGGCCGTGGCGTCCTCGTTGCGGGCCCCACGCTCTCCCATCACGTAGTAACGGAGTGCTCCGTGCGCGATCTGAGCTCCGATGTCGAGGGAGTAGCGGCGCGATTCGATGTAGTCCATGTAGTCGGTGAACGACTCCCAACGTCCCCACTCGATTCCTTCGTACAGAGCGGTGCCCGGAATGTCCTCGACACCTTCCATGAGTTCGATGAGTGCCATCTCGCTCCCCGGACGCACCGGAGCGAAACCGACACCGCAGTTGCCCATCACGATGGTCGTCGCACCATTACCGGCCGAGGGATCCATGACGTCGTCCCAACTCACCTGCCCGTCGTAGTGAGTGTGCACGTCGACCCAACCGGGGGTCACCAGGGCGCCATCGGCGTCGATGACCTCTCTCGCCGATCCAGTGATCGTCCCGCCCACCTCCACGATCCGCCCGTCGCGCACGGCCACGTCACCGGCGCGCGGCGCCGCTCCGGTTCCGTCGACGATCGTTCCGCCCTTGATCACGTAATCGAACATGTCTCCCCCTCGGGCCCCCGCCCGTCGTCATGTTAGGTGCTGCATCCGCAGACGCCCGGAACGTCGATCAACCCTTGCGGTTCCGGGCCTCCAGATAACGCTGGCCGGCCGCTCGACTCTCCGGGTCGTGCATCGCGTAGACGAGAACTTCGGCGTCGGAAGTGTTGCGTCCGGTCCCCGCGATCTCTTCCATGACCGCGTTGACGTGTTTCTTGGTCACGTCGAGGGCGTACCGCGGCTTGCTGGCCAACTCGGCGGCCAAGACCTTCGCTCGCTCCAACGCCCGCCCCGGCTCCACCACCTCGTTCAGGAAACCGATCGACTTGGCCTCATCGGCATGGAAGGGTCGACACGTCAGCACGAGTTCCTTGGTGAGGGCCGGTCCGATCTCCCGAACGAGACGCGGTATTCCGCCCCAAGCGAGCGGTATGCCGAGATCGACCTCGGGAATCGAGAAACGGCAGTCGGAGGCGGCGACACGTAGATCGCACGCACCCGCCAGCACCAGACCACCTCCGACGCAATTGCCTTCGATCGCCGCGATGGTGATCGGACGCACGT
>JBEDFW010000218.1:0-7159 GCA_041174985.1 Actinomycetota bacterium
AAGTCGGCCAAGGTCGAACTCTTGCGGCGGGTCGACGAGGCTGCTCGTTCGACCGGTGCGGCGATCTCTCAGGTGTCGGCTGGGTACTCCGATGGACGCACGCACGTTCTCATCGCCAACAGTGACGGATTGCTCGCCCGTGATCGTCGAGTTCGCACACTCCTTCGCGTGAGCGCAGTGGCCAACGGTGACACCGGCATGCAGACCGGATTCGACTCGGTCGGCCACACCATGGGATTCGAACTGTTCGACAAGGTCCGCGTCGAAGACGTAGCGCGAACGGCGGCCCAACGTGCCCTCACCAAGTTGAAGGCCCGGCCCGCTCCGTCGGGCTCGTTGCCAGTGGTCATCAAGGCCGGGAGCGGTGGCGTGCTCTTCCACGAGGCCTGCGGACACGGACTCGAAGCCGACCTGGTGGCCAAAGGGGCCAGCGTCTACCGAGGCAAGGTCGGAGAACTCGTCGCCTCACCACTCGTGACGTTGGTCGACGACGGAACCATGACCCATGAATGGGGAGCGATCGCGTTCGACGACGAAGGTCATCCGTCGCAGTACAACGTGCTCATCGAGAACGGGGTGCTGACCGACTACATGTGGGATTTCCTTCGGGCTCGCAAAGAGGGTCGACCCCAATCCGGCAACGGACGTCGTCAGTCGTACAAGGATCTCCCGATGGTGCGCATGACCAACACGTACGTGCTGAACGGATCCGAGGCTCCCTCCGACATCATTCGTGACACCGAACACGGCGTGTACGTCGCGCACCTCGGTGGCGGCAGCGTGAACACGGCGACCGGCGACTTCGTGTTCGGAATGACCGAGGCCTACATGATCGAGAACGGCGAGATCACCGAACCACTTCGCGAAGGCAACCTCATCGGCAACGGACCGCAGGTCTTGCGCGACATCGATCGTCTGGGAAACGACTTCGCGATGGGCAACCCGGGAACCTGTGGCAAGGACGGACAAGGTGTTCCCGTGGGCGACGGCCAGCCGACCCTGCGCGTCGCCTCGCTCACCATCGGTGGAACCGCGGCATGACGTCACCGGATCGAAGCGGGGAACTCCTGGCGATCGCCGAACGAGTCGCCTCCATGGCCACGGCCGGCGAACAAGTCGAGGCGTACGTGAGTCGCGGACTCTCGACCGAAGTTCGCGTCTACCAAGGTGAGGTCGAGCACTTCGTCTCGGCGCAAAGCGAAGGCATCGGCATTCGCGTGATTCGCAACGGGCGAACGGGGACGTCCTATGCCGGCACTCTCGACCCATCCGTGGTGGCCGACGTTCTCGCCGAGGCCCGCGACAATCTCGGTTACGCAGAAGTCGACGAGTGGGCCGGTCTGGCCGAGCCCGACGGAGTGTCGGTCACCCCTCAGGAACTCTGGAATCCGCGACTCGAAACGACGTCCACCGCCGCCAAGATCGAACTCGCCAAGGAACTCGAACGACTCACGTTGGGTATCGATGCTCGCGTGCGGGTCGACGACGCGAACTACGCCGACTCCTTCGGTGAGGCGGCGGTCGCGACGTCGACGGGCATTCGGGCCGCCGGTCGAGAGAACGGCTGCTACGTCAGTGTCGGAACCCTCGCCGACGACGGTGACGAGACTCAGACGGGTTTCGGATTCGCGGTCGGTCGAGCCGTCGACGAACTCGACATCGGACGGGCGGCTACCGAAGCGGTCGATCGAGCCACCCGTCTGCTCGGTGCGACCAAGCCGGCGTCCCGTCGCGTCACGGTGGTTCTCGATCCGTACGTCACCGCGCAATTCCTGAGCGTCATCGGCGGAACGTTGAGTGGCGACGCAGTGGCACGCGGGCGAAGTCTGTTCGCGAATCGTCTCGACGACGAAGTGGCGAGTCCGCTCCTCACTCTCGTCGACGATCCGACCAACCCGCTCGCCTACACGGCCACCGACATCGACGGCGAAGGTTTGGCGGCGCGACGCAACGTCCTGATCGAGAACGGCCGTCTCGATCGATTCGTGCATTCGACGTACTCGGCTCGTCGACTCGGAGCCGCACCGACCGGCAACGGGGTGCGCGGGGGTTACGCCGGTTCGCCCGGCGCCGGATGTCTCGCCCTGCAGGTCGTGCCCGGAAATCGGAGTCAGGCCGAACTCGTGTCGGGAGTCGCCGACGGCATCCTCGTGCAGCAGGTCCAGGGTTTGCACTCGGGGGTCAATGCCGTCTCGGGCGACTTCAGCACCGGTGCGGCAGGACTGGTGATCGAGAACGGCACGATCGGACGACCGGTTCGGGAGTTCACGATCGCGTCCACGTTGCAACGCATGCTCCTCGACATCGCCGAAGTGGGTGGCGACCTCGAATGGCTCCCGATGCGTGCCGCAGGTGTCTCACTCGTCATCCACGACGTCACCATGAGTGGTTCCTGAGGTCGCCGTGCCCCTCTTGCACGCCATCGTTCTCGGCATCGTGCAGGGTCTCACCGAGTTCTTGCCCATCTCGTCGAGTGGTCATTTGCTGATCGTGCCGTGGCTCTTCGATTGGAACGACTTCGACGACGCGAGTGTGAAGAAGGCGTTCGACGTGGCCCTGCACCTCGGAACCCTGGTCGCGGTCGTCGTGCATTTTCGTCGCGACGTGGTGTTGCTCGTGCGACGAGGGTTGTCGAAGCCTCCGCTCGATCGTGACGGTCGGCTCGCCTGGTTGCTCGTTCTGACCGCGGTTCCGGCCGCCGTCGTCGGGGCATTGTTCGAGTCCTGGATCGACGACGAATTGGGAACGCCGGCGATCATCGCCGGATCGCTCGTCGTGTTCGGTCTTCTCCTCGGATACGTCGATCGCGCATCGGGACGACGTGACGTCGATCAGTTCACGGTTCGCGATGCACTCGTGATCGGTTCGGCTCAGGTGCTGGCACTGAATCCGGGCACGTCACGTTCGGGTATCACCATGACCGCGGCCCGAGGGCTGGGCTTCGGACGCGAGGCCGCGGTTCGGCTGTCGTTTCTCATGAGTCTGCCGATCATCACCGGAGCCGGAGTCGTCAAGATGGCCGGCTTGGTGTCGGATGGCGTTCCCGACGACCTCGTGGTCCCGATGATCGTCGGAGTCGCCACCGCTGCGATATCGGGATGGATCGCGGTGTGGGGATTGTTGCGACTCGTTCGCACGCGCTCGTTCACGCCTTTCGTGCTGTACCGAGTCGCGCTGGCAGCCGGGATCGTGACGGTGCTGGCCGCTGGCTGGCGCTGACGTCAGTCGCTCGACGACGTCGAGTTCGATGTCGTCGACGATGCACTCGAGGAGGAGCCGCTGTCGCTCGAACTGCTCCCGGCCGATGAACTCGCCGTCGAACTCGCGCTCGAACTGGAGGACGAACCACGAGCATCGGTCTTGTAGAAACCGCCACCCTTGAAGGTGACTCCGACCGGTTGGAACACTTTCTTCACCGGACGCATACGACCGTCGGAGGGATGCGGAGCCTCGGTGAGAGGATCGTCGGAGAACGCTTGTTGGATCTCGATGGTCTCACCGGTGTCGATGAACTTGTACACGTAAGTCGGCATGAGGGGGTCTCCGAAGAGCGAAGTCTAGGCTGGACTCGTGGTCAGCACTCCGTCCGGCTCCGGGTCGATACGCACGGCAGTGATCCCCGCGGCGGGGCAGGGCAGTCGCATGCTTCCCGCCACCAAAGCGGTGCCGAAAGAGTTGCTGCCCCTCGGCGAGATGCCGGCCATCCAATTGGTGGTCGACGAAGCGATCGGCGCCGGCGTCGACCACGTGGTGGTGGTGACGAGTGCCGACAAACCGGCGGTCGAGAGCTACTTCACCCGCACACGGTGGGTCGAAGAGGCTCTCGATCGACAGGGTCGCTCGCACGTCGCCGACGTGCTGCGCGCCTACGGCGACTCCATTCGGGTGTCCTTCGTGGTCCAGGATCAGCCCCGTGGACTCGGTCACGCGATCGGATGCGCGGCCCCGGTGGTCGGAGACCAACCCTTCTTCGTTCTCCTTCCCGACGAGTTGATGGCCGATTCCTCGCTCCTCGTCGATCTCGATCGGGTGCTCCAGGCCAGCCAGCGTTCGGCGATCGCGCTGAAGCGCGTGCCGCACCACGAGGTGTCGCGCTACGGCGTGATCACCCCGGCCGACGGCGAAGTGTCCGTCGGTGGTGTGCCGTCGATTCCTTTCCGACACGTGGTCGAGAAGCCGGCTGTCGACGACGCGCCGAGCGATCTCGTGATCATCGGTCGCTACGCCCTCACCCCCGACGTCTTCGGCCGTTTGGCTCGTCTCGGTCCGGGATCGACGGGTGAGATCCAGCTCACCGACGCCCTCGTCGACCACGACGGTGGCCACGCTTCGTACGGCGTCGTGTCGACCATCGGACGGCGCGACATCGGTCATCCCCTCGGTTGGTTGCAGGCCGTCGTGGAAACCGGTCTGCGTCACCCCGAGCATGGTGACGAGTTCCGACGGTGGCTCGACGAACGTCAGTGAGCGCGTCGGAAGTGACCCGGTAGGTCGATCACCAGTCCGTAGTCGTCGACCTCGAATTCGTGGGCCGGTCCGCCGTCGTCACGCAGAACTGCCCAGCGATGGTGGTCGAGTCGGGTGTAGTCGAGCCGGGCCCGCTGAATGGCGAGAGTCTCGGTGTCGACGGTGACGGAGTCGATCACCGTCGATCGACCGATGTCGAGTGCGAGGCGGCGAATCGCCATGGTGCGAGTGAACGGGCTGCACAGGACGTCGATGTCGAGACAACCACCGAGATCACGGCGTTCCGAGCCGTTCACTTCACCCCATCGGCCCCGCCCGTCGTTGGCGAGCCAGAGGTCGGGCTCGTCCATGTCGCGGAACAGGAGCATCTGCTGCAGTTGCCACGAGGCCGTGAAACGAAAGACGTACTGCACATCGGCACCGCGGACGAGACCCTCGGCCGTCCACGCTTCGTTCTCGAAGCGAAGGCTCAACGTTTCGCGACCCGAACCGTCATCGGTGGTCCAGGCCACCGACAGTCCGTCGAGGGGGAGGTGCTGATAGCCGTTGCGCTCCCCGGAAGTCATGGGTCGAGTGTGCCACCCCCGCGAGCGAACCGGTACCGTCGACGACATGGTGCCGATCGACGAAGCGCATCGCCTCGTGCTCGAGAGATGCTCGGCGCTCCCCGTCGTCGACGTGCACGTCGACGACGCGATCGGGTGCGTGCTGGCCACGACAGCGGTGGCGGCCGAGGACGTTCCTCCGTTCGCCAACACCGCCGTCGACGGATACGCCGTGCGGGCGAGCGACACCTCGGGCGCCGACGCGTCACCGGTGCGACTCGCCGTGGTGGGTGAGATCGCAGCGGGAGATGTCGGAAGGTCGGCCGTCGTTCCCGGTTCCGCGGTGCGGATCATGACCGGTGCCCCGGTTCCGGAGGGCGCCGATGCCATCGTCATGGTCGAAGACACGTCGTTCGACGGTGACCGAACGGTCCTCGACGGATCCCAGACCGTGGAGGTACGTCGGTCAGTGGTGTCCGGTTCGGCGGTTCGTGGGGTCGGCGACGACGTGAGACGCGGCGAAGTCGTGTTCGAAGCGGGAACGGAGATCACCCCGGCCGTGGCCGGAGTGTTGGCGAGCATCAACGTTCGTCGTCCGACGGTCGTTCGCCGGCCACGCGTGGCCGTTCTGTCCACCGGCGACGAATTGGTCGACGACGGATCACCTCTCGAACCCGGACAGATTCGCGAGAGCAACAAAGTGATGCTCCTCGGACTGGTCGCGCGAACCGGTTGCACGGCGGTCGACTTCGGCATCGTGCGCGACGACGAGTCGGCGCTCGAGCAGACACTGCGACTCGCGGCCGCCGAATGTGATGCGATCGTCACCAGCGGTGGTGTGAGCATGGGTGATTACGACGTCGTGAAGGCGGTTCTGTCGCGAATCGCCACCATGGACTGGATGCAGATCGCGATCAAGCCGGCCAAACCGTTCGCCTTCGGTCGCCTGGCCCGACGAGGTGGTGGCGAGATACCCGTGTTCGGTCTGCCCGGCAATCCGGTCAGCTCGCTCGTCAGTTTCGAACTGCTCGCTCGGCCGGCGTTGCGCAAGATGGCCGGCCATCGTCCCGAGAACTGGGACCGCCCGCGGGTCATGGCCGTCGCCGACACCGGGTTGCGTCGCCAGCCCGACGGGAAGGTCCATTTTCAGCGGGTGGTCACCCGTTTCGCCGGTGACGGGCGGATTCACGTGTCACCGGTGGCAGCGCAGGGCAGCCATCAACTCGCGGCATCCGCCCTCGCCACGGGACTGGCGGCGGTGCCGGACGGATTCGGTGTCGACGTCGGGGGCGACGTCGAAGTCCTTCTCCTGACCGACTGACGATCCACCCGCCCTATCCTTTCGCCATGGCGGCCCGCGATCTGATCGACCCGTTCGGTCGCACGATTCGCGACCTGCGCATCTCGGTCACCGATCGATGCAACTTCCGCTGCACCTATTGCATGCCGGCCGAAGGTATGACCTGGTTGCCGAAATCCGAGATCCTCACGTTCGAGGAGATCGAACGCCTGGCCCGAGTCTTCGTCGAGCGATACGGCGTCGACGGAATCCGTCTCACCGGCGGAGAGCCCACGGTGCGCGCCCACCTGCCGGTGTTGGTGGCCAAGTTGGCGCAGTTGGTCGTGCCGGCCGATTCGGCGTCACCGCTGGCCGGTCGACCCATCGATCTGGCTCTCACCACCAACGGTGCCACGCTCACCAATTGCATCGACGAACTGCGCGACGCAGGCCTGAAGCGCGTGAACATCAGTCTCGATTCTCTCGATCGGGCCAAGTTCGAACGCATGACCCGTCGTGACGAACTCGATCGGGTGTTGGCCGGGATCGAAGCCGCCACACGTGCCGGGTTGTCGAGTGTCAAGATCAACGCCGTCGTCGAACGGGGAGTCAACGACGACGAGATCCTCGACCTGGCCACCTTCGGTCGACGCCTCGGAGTCGAGGTGCGTTTCATCGAGTTCATGCCGCTCGATGCCGAGGGGCACTGGATGAACGACAAGGTCGTGAGTCAGGACGAGATCGTCGAACGTATCGCCGCCGTGCATCCGCTCGAACCCGTTCCGGCTCGGGGGGCCGCTCCGGCCGATCGCTGGCGATATCTCGACGGTCGCGGCACCGTTGGCGTGATCCCGAGCGTCACCAAGCC
>JBEDFW010000219.1:0-6220 GCA_041174985.1 Actinomycetota bacterium
ACGACGTGGCCGCGACCCTCGAGTCGATCGGGGTTCCGGCGACGGGTGACGTCATCACGTCGGCGGGAGCCGGTGCCAACCTCGTGTCGGCCGGCGAGCGCGTGCTCGTGTGCGGGGGTCCGGGCATCGTCGAGGCGGTGACTCGTCGAGGTGCGGTGGTGGTGTCGCCCGACGAGGCCGACGGCTCACCGACGTCCGTCGATGCCGTGATGGTCGGCTTCCATCGTGACTTCGACTACGAGGTGATGCGTCGTGCGTCGGGTGCAGTGCGCGCCGGGGCACGACTGATCGGAACCAATGACGACGCGACGTATCCGACACCCGATGGTCCGATTCCTGGCGGTGGAAGCATTCTCGCCGCGGTCGCCACGGCCTCCGGAGTCGCCCCGATCGTGGCCGGTAAACCGCACCGGCCGATGGCCGAAGCCGTGCGCGAGCTCACCGGAGGTGTGGGAGCGATGGCAGTGATGGTGGGTGATCGACCGAGCACCGACGGTCTCTTCGCCCGTACCCTCGATTGCCGCTACGCGCTGGTGCGATCGGGAGTCGTCGCACCGTCGGCTGATCCCGACGACTTCCTCGACGGTCGTTCGCCGGACGAACTCGTCGTGCACTTCGACGAAGCCGATCTGGAGAGCGTCGTTCGCGCCCTCGGAGTCAACGTTCGTCGAGGTCGGTCGGTACTGTGACCGGGTGTCGCGTCGCCGTCGTCTCGATGCCGATCTGGTGCGCCGCCAGTTGGTCGCCAGTCGCACCGAAGCCCAGGAGTTGATCGACCTCGGGCGAGTGCTCGTGAACGGAGCGGTGGCCGAGAAAGCGTCTCGCCTCGTCGATCCGGGCGACGCAGTCGTCATCGAGGGACCGCCGGCTCGATTCGTGTCACGTGGAGGCGAGAAATTGGCGCACGCACTCGAAGCCTTCGGTATCGATCCCGGCGGTCGTCGCGTCCTCGACGCGGGAGCATCCACGGGCGGTTTCACCGACTGTCTGTTGCAGGCCGGTGCCGAGCACGTCGTCGCCCTCGACGTCGGGCACGGGCAACTCCACCCTCGTATCCGTTCCGATCGCCGGGTCACCGTGTTCGAACGATTCAACGTCCGTGAGGTCGCACCCGAGTCGATCGGGGGATCGGTCGACATGGTCGTCGCCGATCTGTCGTTCATCTCGCTCACCTTGGTCGTGCGCGCCTTGCTCGGCGTGTGTCGCGAAGGAGCCGATGTGGTGTTGTTGGTGAAGCCGCAGTTCGAGGCGGGCAAGCGTGACGTGGCTCGAGGCCACGGCGTGATCACCGACCCCGAGGTTCAACAACGAGCCGTCGACGACGTGACGACGGCGTGCACGGCGGCCGGAGCGACGGTGCGGGCCGTCGTGGAATCGCCGATTCGGGGGGCCGAGGGCAACAAAGAGTTCCTGCTGCACGCCGTGGCGCATGGGAGAATGTCACCATGAGCGCGAGTCGGCGGGTCCTGGTGGTCGGCCATGCCGAACGCCCCGAAGCCGGCGAGTTGGCTCGACGGGCAGCCGACTGGCTCGCCGAACACGAGTACGAAGTCGTCTCCACCTCGCAGGACCGAGAGAGGTTGGGTCTCGATCGAGCAACCGAGTGGTCGGGCACCGATCCGCTCGTGCTCGCCGTGAGCATCGGTGGCGATGGAACCATGTTGCGAACCGTCACGCTCGTCGGTGAAACGGGAACGCCGGTGCTCGGTGTCAACGTCGGACTACTCGGGTATCTCACGGCCGTCGAACCACCGTCGATGATCGACGCACTTCGAGACTTCTTCGACGGTCGGCTCGATCGAGAGGAGCGACTCGTCCTCGACGTGACGGCGACCTCGGCGTCGGGTTCGCGCCGCTTCCGGGCGCTCAACGAAGCATCGCTCGAAAAATTGACCGCCGGACACACGGTGCGACTCCACGTGAGCATCGACGGTGTGGCGTTCACGACGTATCAAGCCGACGGGATGATCGTCGCCACACCCACTGGTTCCACCGCATACTCGCTCTCGGCACGGGGGCCGATCGTGTCACCACGAATGCGAGCTCTGCTTCTCACGCCGTTGTCACCTCACATGCTCTTCGATCGCTCCTTGGTCCTAGCGTCCAACGAGGTCGTCGACATCGAGGTCACCGGCACGCGCCCGGTCGGTTTGGCCGTCGACGGCGAGTACACGGGAGAACTGCGACCCGGCGATCGCATCCAGTGTCGAGAGTCGGCTCATCCAGCGATCTTCGTCAAGGTCCACGGCGAGCGATTCCACCGCATCTTGAAGTCCAAGTTCGGCCTGGCCGATCGGTAGGGGTCGACGTGCTCGTCGAGTTGCACATCGAAGACCTCGGAGTGATCGATCGACTCGATCTCGTCCTCGGAACGGGGCTGGTCGCCGTGACCGGCGAGACCGGGGCCGGGAAGACGATGCTCGTCGAGGCCGTTAACTTGTTGGTGGGTGGTCGTTCCGACGCCGCTCGAGTCCGGGCCGGCGCTGCCGAAGCACGGGTCGAAGGTCGTTTCGTCGTCGGCGACGAGGAATGGGTCGTGGCGCGTGTCGTACCGGTCGACGGGCGCAGTCGTGCCTACGTGAACGGCCGATTGGCGACGGTCGGCCAACTCGTGGAGATCGGAGAACGCCTCGTCGATCTGCACGGTCAGCACGCGCACCAGAGTCTCCTCACGACGGCCGTGCAACGCGCGGCCCTCGACGAATTCGCCGGAGTCGACCTCGATCCTCTCCGAGTCGCACGCGCACGTCTCACCGAGATCGACGCATCGCTCGCCGCTTTGGGTGGCGACGGACGAGTGCGCGCCCGCGACCTCGAACTGCTCCGCTACCAAATCGACGAAATCGAGTCGGCGGCCATTCTCTCGATCGACGAAGAGAACGACGTGGCGCGACTCGAGGATTCACTCGCTGACGCCACGGCTCATCGTGAAGCGGCGAACGAGGCTGCGTCGTCGTTGTCGGACGACGACGGAATTCTCGATCGCCTCGGCACCGTCACGTCACGTCTCGGTGCTCGTCGTCCTTTCGACGACGTGGTGGCCCGGTTGCGCGCCGTTCTCGTCGAGCTGGGAGACCTTGCCCACGAGGTGCGAGCGATCGCCGATACCTGTGACGACGACCCGGAGCGACTGGCCGCGGTCCGAGCCCGCCGGCAGCAACTTCGCGACCTGCGTCGAAAGTACGGCGACACCCTGGCCGATGTGCTCGTCTACCTCGACGAATGCCGAGTCCGGGTGGCCGAGATCGAATCCCACGACGAGCGGGTGGCGGCGTTGGAAGCCGAGCGAGTCGAGGTGCTGGCCAACGAACGGGCGGCGGCCGCCGTGGTCGCCAAGGCGCGCCGGGCGAGCGCCAAGAAACTCGGTACGGCGATCTCTTCGCACCTCCCTGCACTCGCCATGCCTCGAGCGACGGTGTCGATCACGGTCGAGGGCGACGATCCGGCCGACGACGTCGCGTTTCTTCTCGCCGCCAACCCGGGTCTGCCGGCCGTGCCTCTGGCCAAGGCGGCATCCGGTGGCGAACTCGCGCGCACGATGCTCGCCATGCGCCTCGTGCTCTCGTCGGGGCCGCCGGTTCTCGTCTTCGACGAAGTCGACGCCGGCATCGGAGGTCAAGCCGCCACGCACGTCGCCGAGGCGCTCGCGCAGTTGGCCGGTCGTCGACAGATCCTCGTCGTCACGCACTTGGCGCAGGTCGCGGCCAGAGCCGATCATCACGTCGTGGTCGACAAGGAGTTCGTCACTCGGGGTCGCACGGAGTCGACGGTGGCCCGGGCCAAGGTCGTCGACGGGACCTCCCGCGTGGCCGAAATCGCCCGAATGTTGTCCGGGGATCCGGAGAGCGCGGCCGCCCGACGACACGCCAAGGAACTTCTGTCCGGAAAATCGCATCGTCCCTGATCGGAGGCCCGGGCAGTGTCGTGCCGAGGTGGCGAGGGCAGGTATGGTGATCTCCCGTCATCGGTGATGTAGCCGGACGGGAGGTCGACATGCCCAAGCACATCTTCGTCACTGGAGGTGTTGCCAGTTCGCTCGGCAAAGGTCTGACCGCTTCGTCGCTCGGTCGCCTTCTGAAGATGCGTGGTCTGCGCGTCACGATGCAGAAACTCGACCCCTACATCAACATCGATCCGGGCACGATGAACCCCTTCGAGCACGGTGAAGTGTTCGTGACCGACGACGGTGGAGAGACCGATCTCGACCTCGGGCACTACGAACGCTTCATCGACGAGAACCTGTCCCGTAACTCCAACGCCACCACCGGATCGATCTACCAAGCGGTGCTGGCCGCCGAACGTCGTGGCGACTACCTCGGCAAGACGGTGCAGGTCATTCCTCACATCACCGACGAGATTCGCCGTCGCATCCGCCGATTGGCGACCGAAGACGTCGACGTCGTGATCACCGAGGTCGGAGGAACGGTGGGCGACATCGAAATCCTCCCGTTCCTCGAGGCCATTCGGCAGTACCGAAAAGAAGCCGGACGTGACAACGTCTGCTACATCCACGTCACGCTGGTTCCCTTCATCGGTCCGTCGGGTGAGCAGAAGACCAAGCCGACTCAGCACTCGGTCACCGAACTCCGCAGCCGGGGAATCCAGCCCGACGTCATCGTGTGTCGTAGCGAGGAACCACTGAGTTCGAGTCTGAAGCGCAAGATCTCCAATCTGTGTGACGTCGACGAACGTGCAGTGGTCAACGCGGCCGATGCCCGCAACATCTACGAGTTGCCGCTCATCCTTCATGAGGAGGGGCTCGACACGGTGGTGTGCGACGTTCTTCGACTCGACACCGACGTCGACCTCTCGCCGTGGGAACGCCTCGTCGACAAGGTCGAGAACGCGACCAAGCCGGTACGCATCGGTCTGATCGGAAAGTACGTCGAATTGCAGGATGCGTATCTGTCGGTGGTCGAGAGCATCAAACACGCCGGCTTCCACCACGGCGCCAAGGTCGAGATCGACTGGATCCAAGCCGAAGAAGTCGAAGGGTTGCTCGCCGCCGGTCGGTTGGCCGATCTCGACGGGATGGTCATTCCCGGCGGGTTCGGAGTGCGTGGTGTCGAAGGAAAGATCGCCGCCGCCAAGTACGCCCGTGAGAACTCGGTGCCGTGCCTCGGTCTCTGTCTCGGCATGCAAGTCATGACGATCGAATACGCGCGACACGTGCTCGGAATGAACGACGCTCACTCCACCGAGTTCGAACCCACGACCACTCATCCGGTCATCGATCTCATGAACGACCAGCGAGACGTCACCGACAAGGGTGGAACCATGCGTCTCGGTGCCTACTACGCCGTCCTTCACCCAGGGAGCAAGGTCGAACGGGCCTACGGCGAGCCGGTGGTCAGCGAGCGTCACCGCCACCGGTACGAGTTCAACTCCCAGTACCGAACCCGATTCGAGGACGCCGGCTTCTTGTGCAGTGGCACGTCGCCCGACAAGCGTCTGGTCGAATTCATCGAGTTGGTCGATCACCCGTTCTGGATCGGCACTCAGGCGCATCCCGAGTTCAAGAGCCGTCCCGACCGACCGCATCCGCTGTTCCGCGAGCTGATCGGCGCGTCTTTGGCGCACCGCCAGCAGCGACTGCCGGCCACCGCGGTCCAGCACGCGTGACGTCACCGTCGTTCCGGCACCGAGGAGATCGGCCGGTTCACGACGGGTACGTGTGGCGAGTGGTGGTCGGCGACTTCGAGGATCCTTCGGGCCGTCCGTTCACGAGGGACATCGTGCGTTCACCGGGTGCAGTCGCCGTCGTCGCGCTCTTCGACGATCGCACCGTCTTGTTGGTGAAGCAGTACCGAGCGGCCTTCGACGATCTCGTGCTCGAGATCCCGGCTGGGATGCGCGATGTCGACGGTGAGGACCCTCGCGACACCGCGCGGCGAGAGCTCGTGGAGGAAACCGGCTTCGATGCGGCCACGTGGCATCTGCTTCATCGCTTCTACCCGTCGGTCGGAATGACCGATGCCGTGTTGCACGTTTATCTCGCCACCGATCTTCGGGAAGTGGGACGATCGGCGCACGGTCCGGAGGAAGAGCACATGGAAGTTCTGCGAGTCCCGATCGCCGATGCGGTGTCGATGGTCGAGCGCGGAGAGATCAACGACGCCAAAGCGACGATCGGCCTCCTCATGACGGCTCGACTCCTCGGCGAGAGCTGATCGTCATGTCCGACGCCGGGGTGCCCATCGAAGTCGAGGAGTACCTGGCC
>JBEDFW010000220.1:0-14396 GCA_041174985.1 Actinomycetota bacterium
GGACATGGATCTGGTCGCGCCGATCGAGTGAACGGCAAGTTACATCGATGTGACCTATCCCCCGGTTCGTCCACACCCTGTGGAGAACTATTTGGTGCTAAAAGACCAGGTCAGGGCGTCAATGGTACTTAGTGGCGGTGTACAACCCGCCGAGAATGAAGGCCAGACCGGCGAGCAGGTAGTAGTTGCTGCGACCGCCCGGCACGGCACCCAAGTAATAGAGCAGGATCACGAGTGCACCCACGATGAACAGGGCGAACATGAGGATCGGCACCCACCGCGGGCTCTCCTTCACGTACTGCGGAATCGGGGGCGTGTAGCGCGACGAGGCCGCTACGCCGGATTCGTTCTGTTCGGGACTGGCGGGGCGACCGTCTCCGGGACGAGTGCCCTTCGGAGTGGTGCGACCACCTGTTTTGCGCTTCGGAGGTGCCACATCGGAAAGTGTAGGGGATGACGGTCCGTCGCTGGCAGGCTGACGACATGTCCGCTCGTCGTGTCGTGGTTCTCGACAACTACGACAGTTTCGTCTACAACCTCGTTCAGTACTTGGGCGAGCTCGGCGCTTCCCCGCTCGTGCATCGCAACGACGAGTTGACGGTCGACGAAATCCTGGGCCTCGATCCGGATGCCGTGCTCTTGTCCCCGGGACCAGGACGCCCGGAGGACGCCGGCATCTTGTGCGACGCGATCCTGCCGATCGCCGAACGTGGTGTTCCGGTCTTCGGTGTGTGTCTCGGTCATCAAGCGATCGGTCACGTGTTCGGTGGACGAGTGATCCGTGCTCCCGAACTGATGCACGGCAAGACGAGTCAGATCGAGCACGCAGGTAGCGGAGTCTTCGCAGGACTATCGAGTCCGCTCACGGCCACTCGCTACCACTCCCTCGTCGTCGAACGAGAGTCGCTTCCCGACTGCTTGACGATCACCGCCGAAACGAGGGACGGCATGATCATGGGTCTGCGCCATCGCGATCTACCGATCGAGGGCGTGCAGTTCCATCCCGAGAGCATCCTGACCGAGTCGGGTCACGCGATGTTGCGCAACTTCATCGGTTCATGACGGCAACGTCGTCGTGGCACCGGGCGTGGAGGTGGACGTCGTCGTGGGCGCGACTGCCCGACCGACGGTGATCACCACTTCGGAGCCGACCTCCACGTCGTCACCCGCTGACGGACTCTGCTCGATGACTCGCTTGTCGTCACCCGACTCCGGTGTCACGTCGGCGTACACGACACGAACGATCAGGCCCTGCGAGGTGAGCAGTGGGCGCGCCTGACGTTCGGTCAGACCGACCACCGGCGGAACAGGAATCGGAGCGCGGCCGTTCGACACGTAGATCGTGACGGTGGCGCCCTTGGCTGCCTCGGCGCCGGTGACTGGACTAGTGCGAATCACGAAACCGATCGCCACGGTGTCACTCGCTTCGATGATCTCTTCGACCACGAATCCGTAGGGGTCACCTTCCAGGATCGACCGTGCTTCGTCGACTGTCTTGCCGTCGAGATTCGGGATGGGGTTCGTGCCCTTGCCCTGGCTGACCGTCAGATCGATCGTGGCTCCACCGAGAACCGATTCACCGAAGGCCGGACGTGACGAGATGATGGTGTCGGCCTCGACCAAGGGATCGGTCACATAGGTGATCTCGCCGATGGTGAGACCGAGATTGAGCAACGCCGTGCGGGCCTGTTCGACCGTGAGACCGCCGAGATCAGGAACGGGAACAGGAGTGTTCGACGGGTTGTAAACGATGCGAACGGTGTCGCCCTCGTTCACCAATTGACCGACCGGAGGATCTTGCGACCAGACGACGTTGGCGTCGACCGTGCTGTTCTCTTCCGGAACGGGAACGACGTCGAGGCCGAGCGAATCGAGTGCGGCGACCGCGAGCTCGAGTTGCAGTCCGACCACGTCGGGTGTCTCGAATGCCGCGGTGGGGCCATCGTCTCCGGACAGAGCCAGCAATCCGACGACGAGACCGGCGATCAGAACGAGAGCGGTGATCACCGACCCCACGATCATCTTCGTGCGACGACTCGAGAGATCGTCGGGAGGAACGATCTGACCCGTGGTGTCGCGCGTGGCGGCCTGATCGCTGATCATGACGACCGTGCGCGGGGTGCTGGGTCGTTCGGCCGAATCGGCGAGAGTGGGCGGGGGAAGCACGGCCGGTGTGACGACCGTGGCCGCCAGACCGTCGTCGGCCTCGCGTTTGTTGAGAATGGCGGCCAATGCCTGAACGGGAAGACCGTCGCGGAATCGGCGTAGATCGTCGCGAACCGCTTCGGCGGTGGGGTAACGGCGGGCGGGGTCTTTCGCCAGCAGTCGAGCCACGATCGCTTCGAAGGCACGGGGTACGTCGGGCGCGAATTGATGAAGAGGGGTGGGTGCTTCGTGCACTTGCTTGTAGGCGATCGAAACGGGCGTGTCGCCGGAGAACGGAACCTGGCCGGCCACCATCTCGTAGAGAACGATGCCGAGCGAATACAGATCGCTACGCGGATCGGGCTGACCACCTTGGGCTTGCTCGGGAGAGAAGTACGCCGCGGTCCCCATCACGGCGCCGTGCGCGGTGAGACCGCTGTCGGCCGCACTTCCGAGCGCCCGCGCGATGCCGAAGTCGGCCACCTTCAATTGTCCATTGCTGCCGATCAGGATGTTGCCGGGTTTGATGTCGCGGTGCACCACGTTGTTGCGATGAGCGAACGACAGAGCCGCCGCGACTTCGATGCCGACTTCGGCGGCTTTGGAGGCCGAGATCGGACCGACGTCGTTCAGGGCTTCGGCGAGGGTACGGCCGGGAACGTATTCCATGGCCATGAAATATGTGTTGTTGCTGCGCCCCCAGTCGTAGACGCTGACGACGTTGGGATGGTTGAGGTTGGCCGCCGACTGGGCCTCACGTCGAAATCGTTCGACGAACGCCGGGTCGGTGGCGAACTCGGGAAACAGAACCTTGATGGCGACCAGGCGATCGAGAAGGACGTCGCGGGCGAGATAGACGTCGGCCATTCCGCCCCGACCGATGCGCTGCTGCATCTCGTAGCGATCGTTGAGAATGACGTTTCCGTGGTCGGACATAAGAGTGTGACAAGGCTACCGCTGGGCCCTCAGTCGTCGAGAGCAGCGTTCATGACCTTGGACGCCACCGGACCGGCCAAAGTTCCGCCGGTCCCGGCAGAAATTTCGGCGTCGGTCCCTTTCAACATCACGGCGAACGCGTATCGAGGTGATTCGGCCGGTGCGAAGCCCACCATCCAGGCATGGGATCGTTCGGGTTCACCCGGTCCGTTCAGCTGAGCGGTGCCCGTCTTGGCCGCTCCGTTCACTCCGTTGGCGAGTCGGAAGCAGCACGAGGCGGTTCCGTTGCGCACCACCTCGATCATCAGATTCGACAAGGTCGTGGCGATCTCGGGACTCATCACCTGTCGCCACGTCTCGGGCGTCGTGCGGTCGAGCAGATCTCCGTCGTGGTCGCGGGTCGTGTCGATCACGTACGGACGCATCATCGTTCCTTTGTTCGCGACCGCAGCGGCGATGGCGGCCATGTGCAACGGAACCATCTGCGTGTTGCCCTGTCCGAAGCCTCCGATGGCGAGAAGAGGCAGGTTCTCCTCGAAGAAGTTCGCGTCTCCGAACGAACTCGCCGCCGGACTGGGCAGATCGAAGGGAATCTCTTCGCCGATACCGAAACGGATAGCAGCTTCGGCCATGTTCGAAGGGCCGAGTTCGAGTGCGATGCGAGCGAACGGAGTGTTGCAGGAGCGCCGGAACACTTCCGTGAGATCACCTCCGCAGGATTTGCCGTCGTAGTTCTGAATCGGATCGATCGTCTGCGGGGGGAGGAACTCGGATTCCTCCGTGAAGACACTGGTCAGATCGACGACACCGGCTTCGAGCGCGGCCGCCGTGGTCAGGATCTTGAACGTGGAGCCCGGCATGTAGCGCTCTTGATAGGCGTTGGCGAGCAACGGCTTCGACGGGAGAAGGTCGAGGAACTGAAGCCACACCCCCGCTTCGGCGCTGTCGTGACTGGCGATCACGTTCGGATCGAACGACGGCCAGCTCCACATCGCTTTCACGGCACCGGTCTGTACATCGAGCACCACGACCGATCCCTCGCGTTCACCGAGTGCTCGTTTGGCGGCTTCTTGAACCTCCGAGTCGATGGTGAGAGTCACCGATCCGGAGTTGTCGTCGGTGTCGAAGATCGACCAGACGCCGGCGAGTTGCTGCTCGGTGGTTCGACCCGAGAGAACGTCGTTGGCGACTCGCTCGACTTGAGTGGCTCCGTAGGCGAGCGTGAAGTAGCCGGCCAGGTGGGCGTACAGATCGCCCTCAGGGTAGGTGCGTTGCCACGAGAAATTGCTACCGGGCTCGGTGCGCACCGATTCGGCGACGACCACACCGTCGGCCGTGAGAATCGGTCCTCGCGCTTCGTCGAAATCACGAACCGTCTGGCGAGTGTTCCGAACGTCGGCGTCGAGAGACGACTTACGACCGACCTGAATGACGTTGAGCTGCACGAAGAGAATGGCGTACAGAACGAGAAGCGCCATGGCCAACCGACGGATTCGCTGGTTCATTCGTTCTCTGCCTCGTCGACTCGACGGCCGAATCGGGCCGCCCATCTTTCGCCGAGCATCGGCGTGTCGGGGACTTCGCCGATACGACGGGCCGATACGTCACTCAACCTGATCAAGAGAGCGAGGAGCGCGTAGTTGGCGACCAGGCTCGAACCGCCGTAACTCACGAAGGGGAGGGTGATGCCGGTGAGAGGAACGACACGGATCACGCCGCCGATGATGATGAAGGCCTGTACCCCGACGATGGTGGTGAGACCAGTGGCAAGAAGCTTCTCGAAGGGTCGTTGCGTGCGAAGCGCGATGCGAAGACCGGCGCCGATGATCACCATGAACGACAGCAGCACGATGGTCGCGCCGAGAAGCCCCATCTCTTCACCGATCGCCGCGAAGATGAAGTCGTTCTTCGCTTCGGGGATGCGTTGGGGCAGACCGCGTCCGAGACCGGTGCCGGTGACCCCTCCGTTGCCGAGGGCGAACATCGCCTGAGCGATTTGGTAGCCCTTGCCTTCGTATTGGCTCCAGGGATCGAGCCACACGGCGACTCGGGTCTGCACGTGATCGAAAAGGTTGTAAGCCGCGACACATGCAGCGGCGAAGAGGCCGAGTCCGATCACGAGGTAACTGGTCTTTTCGGTGGCGACCCACACCATGACCACGAACAGAGTGAAGAAGAGGAGACTCGATCCGAGATCTCGTTGCCCGACCATCACCATGACGGCGAAGGCCCAGGCCGCGACGAGGGGAAGAAGGTCGCGTGGTTCGGGAATCGTGAAGGGTCCGAGCCGACGGGTACTGGAGGAGATCAATCGACCGCGTTCGGCGAGATAGCCGGCGAAGAAGAGAGCCAGCGCCAACTTGGCGAATTCGCCCGGTTGAAAGTTGATCGGACCGATGTTCACCCAGATGCGCGCACCGCCCGATGAGAAACCGACTCCGGGGATCATGGGCAGGACGAGGAGGAACGCACCGGTGGCGAAGAAGTACCACGTGTATCGCGACAGGTCGTTGATGCGTTGCACGAACAGCAATACCGCGATGAACACGGCGATACCGATGAAGGTCCAGGTCGTCTGCAGACCGGCCAATCGCTCCGACAAGCGGGCGATCATCACGTAACCCAGTCCGTTGAGGAGGGCCGCGACGGGAAGGAGAGTGGAATCGGCCCCCGACGCGAGCCATCGCACGGCGATGTGGGCCGAGACGAGGAGTAGCAGCACGATGCCGAGGAACGGCAGGATGCGCGACGGAATGACGGCGTTCTGGCCGAGCGACGCCAACGTGTAGGCACCGGCAGTGATCAGGCCGGCCATGATCACCGACCAGAGTTCTTGTGAACGCCGACGAGCAGCGACGTGCGAGGCGGAACGACTCACTGCGTGAGGGCGCTCACGATCACGGTGACGATGATGGCAGTGGCCACGAGCCACGAACCGTAGGCCGCGACGTCGAGGAGCCGGGACGGGCGGCGAGGGACAGCGATCGGAATCGTCGGATCGGTGGCACCTGCACGCGGAATCGGGGCCGTGACATCGACGGGGGAATCGACGAAGTCGACGACCACGACGGTGACGTTGTCGCGACCACCCATCTCATTGGCGAGGTCGACGAGTTTGTCGGCGAGATCACGCGTCCCTGACGACGTACGAATCGCGATTTCGATGGTGTCGTCGTCGGCCTCGTCGACCAGACCGTCGCTGCAGACGATGAAGCGGTCACCGTCCTCGATGTCGACCTCGAAGACGTCGACATCGAGATCGGGATCGATCCCCATGGCGCGCAACACGATGTTGCGCTGGTAATGCACTCGTGCTTCGGCCCGAGTGATGGCACCCCGATCGACGAGCGACTGCACGTGCGAGTGGTCCTTGGTGATCTGGCGCAATTCACCGTGCCGCCATAGATAGGTACGAGAGTCGCCCACGTTCGCGACCAGTGCTCGACGGGTCTCGGGATCGGCGACGGCGAGTCCGGTGAGTGTCGTTCCCATCCCGGCCTTGGCGCGATCGCGTGTGGCTTCGGACAGGATGGCGATGTTCGCGTGGCGGACCGCAGCGGCCAGATCGTCGGCGGAGAGACCGTTGCCGGCCACGCCGGCCAGCAGATCGGAGAGAGTCGAGACTGCGATCGCGCTCGCCACCTCACCGGCGCTGTGGCCGCCCATGCCGTCGGCCACGAAATAGAGCCCGTCGACGCAGAGGTACGCGTCCTCGTTGCCCTCACGGATACGGCCGACGTGCGTGGCGGCGGCGGCCTCGGCGCGAATCATCGGGTCGCCTCCACGACGACATGACCCATCTGGATGCGATCTCCGGGCGACAGCGCCGTCGCGGCAACGACACGTTGACCGTTGATCTGAGTTCCGTTGGTCGATCCGAGATCCTCGACCATGGCGACACCGTCGAGACTCCAGACGCGGGCGTGGCGACTGCTCAAGTAGGTGTCGTCGGCGAAGGAGAGATCGGCATCGGCTGATCGTCCGATCACGATCGGTTGGGCGGTGAGTTCGATGCGCGAGCCCTTGAGCGACTTGGGTTCGAGAATCTTGAATTCGGTGACGCGTTGCCGGCGGGGAATGCGCGAGGTGGCACCGGTGGCATTCGTGTCGGGTGAGCCCTGCGGAGACACCGGGACGCGAACTTCGGACCACACCGCCCAGACCACACGGGCGAAGAACAGGTAGAGAACGAGGAGCAGGACGAGACGAAGTCCGCTGATCACGAGGTCGTTCATCGAGTCAGCGCGCCTCGAAGCGGATGGTGTGGCTCCCGAGAGCGATGATGTCGCCGTCGCGCAGAGTTCGTTCGAACGTGATGGGCACTCCATTGACCTTGGTGCCATTGGTGGAGCCGAGATCGGAGACGACGTGGTTGCCGAGGACGACTTTGATCTCGGCGTGACGTCGACTGATGTTGGCATCGTCTAAAGAGACGTCGCATTCGGGCGAACGGCCGATCACGACCGTGGCTCCGGTGAGCACCAAGGGTGCCCGACCCGTGATCACGAGGCTGGCGGCGACGACCGGTGATTCGTTGGTCCGGACCTTGGACACGATCTGGATGCGCCCCGACTTCACGGAGTCGTCGTCGGTGAGCTTCACGGTGACCGGCCCTCGGAGCACGTAGCCCTCGTCGCGGGCGTATTCCTTGGCCGCTTCCACGAGTTCGGATTCGAGGGCACCGAGGAACTGACTCAGTTCTTGGTGGTCGTTCGGGTGAAGGGTGACGACGAAATGATTCGGAGCGATCCGCCGGCCGTCGGTGTCGACGGAACGTTTGTCGTCCATCTCTTGCACGAGCCGGCGTCCGATCTCGATGGGACGAACGTTGGCCCGGGTTCCCCGTCTGAAGATTCCCTCACCCATCCGTACCGTCCTGCATCGTGCGCCGTGTGTGCCCTGTCAGGGTATCGGCCCTGCTCAGGGGTGAGGTTTCACCGGGTGTCGAGGTGGTGTGGTGGAACTCCGTTGGTAGCGTTTCCACCCTGTTGCTCGGGCGAGTGGCGGAATGGCAGACGCGCTGGCTTCAGGTGCCAGTGTTCGCAAGGACGTGGGGGTTCAAGTCCCCCCTCGCCCACCAGAAGTCGGCATTGCGGTGAGGTTTTCCACCGAGTGCCGGCGATCTCGAGGTCACCAGCCGAGACGGGTGTATTGGTCGGCCGGCGCGGCCACGTCGTCGAGGGCCGATCGAAAGATGCCATCGAGTCGCGCGGCGAGATCGGTTCCGACGAGGTTGCGATCCTCCGTCGGATCGTCGATCACGTCGAACACCAGATCTCCGTGGTCACCGACGTTGGTCTGGGCCCAGAAGGGCACGGCGTCACCGGCATCGAAGGGTTGACGGATCACAGGTACGTCGGAACCCGGCATGTAATCGAGAACGGCCCGACGATCGGGTTTGGGCAGACGAACGTGAGGCATGGCATGGATCGGCATCGTCGACCAACGGTTCGACCACATCGACAACGGACGGTTCCCGTTTCGCGGCGCGCGTACGTATTTGAACGATTCCGTGACCATCTGGACGGTACGACCCCACACCCCGGTGAGGAGGTAGTCGCGTACCGATGACGTGCGCCCCTCGATCAACGGGACCAACGAACGACCGTGTGTTCGGTGATCGACACTGACGTCGAACAACTCGCAGATGGTGGCGAAGATGTCGACGGTCGTGGTGAGTGCCGAGTTCGTCCCGGCGGCGACCCCCGGCCACGACACCATGAGCGGTATGTGACCGAGTGTCTCGTACACCGGAACGCCGGGTTTGCCGAAGATGTCCTTCTCGCCCAGATAGTGACCATGGTCGGTGCACACGATCACCGCGGTGTCGTCCCAGAGTCCTCGTCGATCGATCGCGTCGAGGAGTCGACCGAACCAGTGATCGATGAACGACAACTTGGCTCCGTAGTTGGCGCGGAGATGGGTCGCAGTTCGTGCGTCGAGTCGACCCGAGCCGACGGCGTCGACGAGATACGGCGGCCAGATGACCTTGGGCCCTTCCCAGTCGGGGTCGTAGCGCGACATCCACGGTTCAGGGACATCGAACGGTTCGTGCGGATCGAACTCGTCGACGAACAACATGAACGGTCGATCGGTCGGTGCCTGCTGTTCGATCCACCGTGCGGCCTCCGACATCGTGCGCGCTCCGGGAAAGTCCTCTTCGCGTCGGAACCACGTTCGTGACGTGTCGTAGTGGCGAGCGACCCACGACTCGTTCGCCGGTACGGCGGGAGCCCCGATCCACGAGGGATCGGATGCCGTGCGCCACGGATCGTCCTCGTGACCGCGTACGTACTCCCAAGCGGTGAAGTCGGTGTGATAGTTCTCGCCGCCGGTCTCGAAGAGATGCGGGTGATCCGACACGAGCATGGTCGTCACTCCGGCTCGTTGCAGATGCCTCGTGATCGGGTCCTCCCAGAGTTCGATCGAACCCCAGGGTCGCCAGAGGAAGTCCCACGAACCGCACAGGATGTCGTGCCGCGCCGGCATGCAGGGAAGCGATCCGGTGTAGTGACGTTCGAATCGAACCGATCGACCGGCGAATCGATCGAGATTCGGCGTGTCGAACTCGACTCCGCCGTACGCCCCGATCATGTGTCGGTTCAGACTGTCGAGAAGAACCACGATCACGTTCTCGACCTTCTGCGCTTCCCCCACGATCGAACCTTACGGCACGTCGGAAGGGCAGAGTTCGTCCATCCCGTGTTCGGGGCCGAAGTGACGGCGATCTAACGTGTCGGCGGGGGTCATCGTGGCGAGAGAGAGAAGTCGTCTGGAGTCGGCGCTTCGACGTCTGGTCCGTCGCGCGCTCGACGTGGTCCGTCGCCCCGCCGAACGGCACGCCGTGGCATCGATGATCGCTCCTTCGGGCGGTGGCGACCGAGCGATCCGCGATTCGCGTCGGTACTACGAGATCATCGCCACGAGTCCACTGCCGATGGACGCCGCTCGCGAATTCATTCGGTCGCACACCTTCCCGAGCGATTACCTCGACTTCCACGAGGAACGTTTCGCCGAGCAGCTCTCGTTCTTCGCTTGGGCGGCCGATCGACTCGACGAGGGTTTTCGAGTGCTCGACATCTCGACGATGCCGTACACCACGAGCGTGATGAAGTACTACCGACCCGACATCGCCTTGGTCACGGTGGACATGCCGGAGTCTCTCGGAGGACCTCCGCCGTCACGATTCAGTGAACTCGGAGTCGAGAAGCATGTCGAGGTCGATCTCAATCGTGTCTCCCTCGGCGATCTTCACGGAGACGTGACCGCCGGCGGGCTCTTCGACCTCGTGTACGCGTGCGAAATCGTCGAGCATCTCCGTCTCGACGCCGAGGCATTTCTGGGATTCTGTGCGCGGTGTCTGAAGCCGGGCGGATTGGTGATCGTCACCACTCCCAATTTCCATTCGGAATGGAAGTTGCATCGCATGCGCGACGGTTACAACCCGAGTCAACGATTCAACGACCACAATCCCGATGACGGAAGTTTTCATTACCGCGAATACACCATGAGGGAATTGCGCGAGATCACCACGTCCTGCGGGGCACACGTGGTCGGGGAGATCTTCTCGTGGTCGCTGCTCGACGATGCAACGGCTCGTGCATCCGACGAGAAGGCACGTTTCAGGGAGAACATGGTCTTCCTCTTCTCCGATCGACCCGTGAGTCTCTGAACGGTGTAGTGCGTCCAGCCCCTCGTCGTCTCGGGGTAAACTGTCCATGTGTTGTTGGGAACCTCGCAGAAGCATTGGTGGTCGGCTCGGCGTTGTGTCGCGCTCGAACGCATCGGTGACGAGATCGCTCTCCACGACATCGGTCCGGCCTTCGGGCAGAACTCATGGGTTCGGTATCCCCTCCTGTCGGAGAACGGACCGACCGATCACGGTCACGGTGAACTCGAAGTGCTCGCCGACTCGATCGCCGAAGCGGTCTCCAACGTGTTGGTGGCCAAGAAGAACGACCGGAAGTCCTGCGAATTCGCCGACCGCATCCGTGAGCTCATGGTCGTGAGTCCGGGGGAGCGACTCATCTCGGCCACGTTGCGATTGCGGTCCATGCAGGTCGAACGGGTGGTCGCCAAGGATTCCACCGAGGGTCGCTGGATCGTCAGCGCCGACACCCCACGACTCCGAGTCCACGTGGCTACCGCCCCTGGTGACGTGGCCGAGGTCGAGACTCGCATCGAGTCCTTGCTCGGCCGCTGACGGCCGGTTCACACGTCATTCACGAAATTCCTGGCCGATTTCGGCCCTGGCGCTCGTACCGTTGGGCGCCATGTCGCCGTCGGTGCGGAACTGGCTGATCGTTGGAGGAGTGATCGTGCTTCTTCTCGCCCTCGGTCGGTGGCGGGAGAAGCGAGCCAAGACCCCGAAGAAAGTGGTGCCTGATCGCACCGCGGGTTTCGCCTCGGTCGCGGGATGTGACGAAGCGGTGGAAGATCTCCGCGAGTTGGTCGATTTCCTGCGTGATCCCGAGAAGTTCGAACGTCTCGGCGCCACACCTCCCAAAGGTGCGCTGCTCGTCGGGCCTCCGGGAACGGGTAAGACTCTCCTCGCTCGGGCGGTCGCCGCCGAGGCATCGGTTCCCTTCATCGCCGCCACGGCGACCGACTTCGTCGAGATGTACGTGGGTGTGGGAGCCAAGCGTGTTCGCGAACTGTACGAGTCGGCCCGCGCTCACAAAGCCGCCATCGTGTTCATCGACGAGATCGACGCAGTGGCACGTGCTCGCGCCATGAACGATCGCGAGAACGGGACTCCGGGCGGACCCATCGAGCACGAGAACACCTTGATCGCTCTGCTCACCGAGCTCGACGGTTTCCAGAAGTCCAACGTGATCACCATCGCGGCCACCAACCGGGCCGACGTTCTCGACAAAGCGATCCTTCGCCCCGGTCGTCTCGAACGTCGTATCGAAGTCCCGCTTCCCGATCGCAAGGGTCGCCACGCCATCTTGCAGGTTCACGCAGCCTCGAAGCCTTTGGCCGACGATGTCGATCTTGACTCGGTGGCCGCGCGCACGGCCGGTATGTCGGGTGCCGACTTGGCTCGTGTGTGCAACGAAGCTGCTCTCGAAGCGGTACGTCTCGAGCGTCGAGACCTTCATCAGGGTTGTTTCGATGCCGCCGTCGAGTTCGTCGCTCTCGGGCGGCCCCGCCGTTCGATGACGATCAGCGAATCCGATCGCCGCATCACCGCCTGGCACGAAGCTGGCCATGCGATCTGCGGTTTCGTGCAGGAGGACGCACCCGATCCGGTGGCCGTCACCGTCGTGCCACGGGGTCCGGCTGCGGGCGTCACGTGGTTCGAGAACGACGATCGCATCTTCCTCACCAAGGAAGCCGCGTTCGCACAGTTGGTCGTCGCCCTCAGTGGACGGGTGGCCGAAGAGATGTTGATGGGCGGATCGTGCACTCAGGGTGCGGCTTCCGACCTGGCTCGCGCCACCGATCTGGCCACCAAGATGGCCACGGTGTACGGCATGTCGGGCTCCCTCGTGTCGCGAACGCCGTCGATGGTGTCGGGTCCTGATGCGTGGACGAAGGACTCGGTCGCCAGCATCCTCGACGAGGCTCACGCAACCGCGCGAAGCATTCTCACCGAGCACGTGCAGGCGCTCGAGAAGATGGCCGAGGCCCTCATGATCGACGAACGACTCGACATCGACGAGATCGAACGCATCGTCGGTGGTCGTCCTCGTCGTCGGATCGCTCGTCGCGAAACCGATGTTCGGGTGGCCGAACCCGTGTCGATTCCGCGGCGTCAGCCGTCACGACGGTTCCGCCCGAAGGTGCGGGCCGTTGCAGCGATGATGATGCGACGTCGTCAGCGCGTCTGATCAGCCGAGACGATCGCGCGAGTCGAGCGCAGCAGCGCGGTAGATGCCCGTGGCCATGAACGAGGTCTCGGTCCGCCGACGTGCTTCGTACACCTCGGCGCGAATGCCTTGAATGGTCGGGTCGTCTGGATCGGCGAGATGAGCCATCTCGATCAGATGGCAGGCCAATCGGAGGTCGCCATCGGCGGTCAGTGCGGTGGCTCGAGCGGCGAGAACCGATGCTCCGCCGGCCAGGTGTGCCATCTCGCGGGCCAGATCGGCGTCGCGGGCCGGTTTGAGATTGGCCGGATTGCCGTCGTACCAACCTCCGTACAAACGCCAGATGTTCCGCACCACGAATTCGGGTTCGTCGTACGTGGGTTTCAGATACGGAAGGTCGGCCAGGTGCTTCGGCAGGCGAACGGTGTGGATCACGTCGTCGAGTCGCGCTCCGGCGTTCATGAGCTCCAAGGTCTGCTCGTGCAGCGACTCGAGAGCCTCAGCGGTGTTGGTGAGGACCGACACCACGCGATCGGCACCGCCGATCGCCATGCCGTGCGCCGGAAGAAGTAACTGGGGGCGCAGGGCCGCCATCTCGCGCAGAGCCACCGCCCATTCCCAAGCGAATCGTTGAACCTTCTGCGGGTTGCCGGCGTTGGGGAACTGCCAGATGAAGAGGTCACCCACACACACGGCCCGATGATCGGGCACCCACGCCCACGTGTGATCGTCGGTCTCGCCTCGTGCGTGGTGAAGTTCGAATCGCGTTCCACCCACGTCGAGGTCAGTGTGTTCGGCGTAGGTGTGCTGCGGACGGACGAAGTCGCTCGGAAAGAAGGGCTCGGGCAGACGGAACTGCCGTTTGTTGATGTGGCCGTTGTATCCGTTGGTCAGGTCGTACCGTTCGAAGCGATCCGGGATCGCCTCATGGCCGACGAAAGTGATGGGTCGGTGACCACGTGACGCAGCATCGTCGATGAAGGCCCGGGCTCCGGTCACGTGGTCGATGTGTCCGTGTGTGTAGACGGCCGTGTTGATCTCGTCGGACGACCAAGCGCGCACGGCCGAGACCACGGCCGGGGCCGACATCTGGTGCGAGACGTCGAACAGGACGAGACCATCGGCCGTCGAGAACGAGACGACGTTGCTGAATGCCTGGGTCAGCGACACGCCGTCGGCAACTTCGTCGGCGGCGGCCGGCGGAGCCTTCAGGAATCCGACGTCGAGATCGGTGTCGATTCCGTCGACGAGTCGAGCTGCTCTGTCCAGCATGTCGGGCATGCCGTCATTGTGTCAGGTGCTCGACGGGGTACGGCTCACGGCGTCGGGGCACGGGATGCTCCAGACGAGTCGCGTTCCTGGACGGTCGGGACGCCGGCTGACCTCCATTTCGCCTCCATGTCGGACAGCACGTTCGTTCAAGTTGTCGAGCCCGTGGCCTCCTCGGGAATCGGGAGAGATACCGATGCCGTCGTCGTCCTCGATGACGGCATCGGTATC
>JBEDFW010000221.1:0-3273 GCA_041174985.1 Actinomycetota bacterium
TGCACTCGGCACCGGTGAGTTCCCAACGAGGATTCATGGGATCCTGTTCGACGAAGGTCAGCGTTTCACCGCTCTCCCAGATCTTGGGATCCGACGAGTCGGAACCGTCATCGGGGGGAGTTAGTTCGATGGACAGGTCGTTCCACGGCGACTCGGAGTCGCTCGAAGAGGAATCGAACGTGAAGGTGGCCGATGGTGCAACGACTTCTGTCGAGATTCCTTCGATCCTCTTGACGATCGTCACCTCGCGACCGGTCACGACCGTTCCGTAGACGCATCCGCGTCCCGAGGCGTTCTCACGCGCAGTGATCGTGTTGGGCTCGCCTTCTTCTTCCTCCGACATGACCTCCACCGCCGGAGTGGCCGGGCAGGCCTCTTCTCCCTCGACTGGGTTCACGGAGTCGATCGTCAGTCGGTATCCCTGACCGTCCTTGGTCATCGCGATCTCGCCGGGAAGAGTGAACGTCACCGCATCCCGACATGCACCACCCGGACCGCCACCGTACGGGCACGGCTTGGGGTTGTCGGGCGTTTCCCAGGATCGCCAGGCGAGATCGGCCGTCGGATCGCCGTCGAAGTCTCCGAACTCCAGACTCGTGACACCTCGGTAGTAAGCAGCGCCGCTTCCCTCCACCGATTTGTTGGAGAGTGTGACTTCCGCCAGCAGGAACGCCTCACCACTCGTGATCGAACCTCCAGCAACCGGCGCGATGGCGAGGGCACTCTGCTGAGTCACGTCGAGATTCGCCGGACACGTCGAGCCGGTTCGTCCGTGCGAGGTGAGTGCCTCACCGGGTGACGTCACGAAGTCGGACGACGAAGCCGTGTTCGATGGCTCGTAGCGAATGCAGTTCGTTTCACTGGTGCCGTCCGACTCACCACCCTCGGTGATGCCTTCGTGATCGGACATCTGTGCGCTGATCGTGCCGATGCTCAGCGAAACTGCATCGGCACTCGGTTCGATCGACATCTGAACGACACCGACTGCACCGAGTCCGACCGCGGCGAGAAGCATCGTTCGGAGGATCGTCCCATTACGTCTTCGATTCGACAATCGAGTACCTCCTGTTGCGAGCACTCCCGGATCGGAGTGCGGGTCAGGAGTTTCGATCGGTCTCGAATTCGGCGCTTCCCACGGATGTCATCGGGTGCCGAGAAATTGTCCCGGCGTCGAGCGGTCGATCGGAGCACGACGAACTGGCGGCAAATTCGAGCGAAAGCCGTGGCGGAATTGCCACCAGAACGACCAAGCAACTGGCACTCCCAACGGGATTCGAACCCGTGCCGCCACCTTGAGAGGGTGGTGTCCTAGGCCACTAGACGATGGGAGCAAGTAGCGGACGAAACGCTACCGCCCGAATCGTGCCCGCCCCACCGGTCAATTCGACGAGTCGCTGGTCCCGCCGTCCATGCGCTTCTTGCGAAAAGCCACTGCACCACCCACGACAGCGGCGGCGGCCACCACTCCGATTCCGACACCGATCGCCGTTCCCGAACCTCCACCGTCGCTGTCGGTGGGAGTCTCGGTCGACGGAGCCACGGAGGCCAGGGTGGTCACCGGAGACGGCACGGTGGTCGTCGGTGCTTCGGTCTCGGGCGGCGCAGCGATCTGCTCCTCGAGGCGTCCACGGAACGGCCCCGAAATCTCGTACGTGATGCCGGCCGCCTTTCCGATGGCACCGATGGCGTCGAGTGGAGCGAAGCCCGGAATGATCTCCGACAGGTCACGGTTGCTCGGGCCGCGCTGCGACGAGAAGTACAAGCGATCGCGAGTGGGATTGAAAACCGGACCGGTGATCTCCGACGGTTCGTGACCGTCAGACGCGACTCGAGCGAACGGCGCGATCACACCTTCGGCGGTGATCATCACCACCTCCATGTTGCCTCCGTCCTCGGCCACGTAGAGATCGCCGGTACCGGCGTCCACCGTGATGTTGTCGACGTGCGACAACACCGCACCTTCCACACCGAGACCATCGGGGTCGCCCTTCCAGACGAGTGAATACGTCTGCGCTCGCACGTCGATTCCGTGCACCGAGTGATCGTTCTTGCTCGTGAAGTACACCCAACCGTCGTGGTACCAGATGCCCTCGTTGCCCGAGAAGATCGTCGACTCCGGGACCTGATCCCGCGTCGGTGTGCTCACCCCCGATGGATCAGGAATGGGCGCCCACGTGACTGACCCATCGGATCCGACGACGCACACTTCGAGAGTTCCGGCCGACAGATCGGGATAGGCGGTCGGCGTGAACCGGTACACGCGACCCTCCCGATGATCCTCGGTCATGTAGATCGTCTGCGCTTCGGGATCGACTGCGGCCGCTTCTCGCGACCAGCGGCCCATCGCTTCGTGGAACACCGCCTCCTTCGCGCCCGTGGGATCGCACTCCCACAAGCGACCGTTTCCGGCAAGGTTCTCTTCTCCGCTGAGCCAGGTCCCCCACGGGGTCACTCCCCCGGCGCAGTTCGAATTACTGCCCGACAGGATGCGATAGGCATCGATGATCGAGCCATCGGACGCGAAATGAATGCACGACACTCCACCCGAATCGGGGGCCATGAAGTCGAAGACCTCGCTGTTGCACACGTAGTACCAGCCACCTTCGCCGTCGTCGAAGGTACCGGCCCCGTCGGGGAAGGGATGCCATTCGTAGCCGGTGTCGCCCACCGGATCGCCACCGATCGCGACGACGCGGGACGTGAATCCGGCGGGAAGCAACAGGCCGTTCTCGTCGGGCGTGTCGGAGAGCGGACCGTAGGGGCTCTCACCCGGAGTCGCGCCGGCGATCGACGATTTGGCCGAGACCGGAGTGACGAAGGCGAGCGGCAACACCGCTCCTCCGCCTCCGGCGATGATGCCCGCTTTCAAGAACGACCGACGGTCCATACGTTCCCCCTCGAACGACGTGCCGACGCACCGTGTGACGAGCGAAAAGTAGTCGACTCGAGGGACCCTCGGGAGGCAACGACGAGACGGAAACGAAACGACCGGGCCGAAGCCCGGTCGTGTGGCTGGGGAGCAAGGAATCGAACCCTGAATAACAGAACCAGAATCTGCTGTGTTGCCAGTTACACCACTCCCCAAGGAGCACCACGATTGTAGTGGTCGTCGCAGGAGACACCACCTGGCCCGATGCCTCAGCCGATCCACGACTCCAGGGTCGAAAAGCCCACGATGCGACCCACGGCCACACCCGCGGCCTCGGTGAAATGTTCACGCGTCGCCGCCCACCCACGAACCGGGCTGGTGTCGGTGGCCGAGGTGTGGGCGAC
>JBEDFW010000222.1:0-2521 GCA_041174985.1 Actinomycetota bacterium
ACCAGGTCGGCGGAACGGCGGCCAACTTCCTCGACATCGGAGGCGGTGCCAACGCCGACGTGATGGCGGCGGCGCTCGAGGTGATCAACTTCGACCAGAACGTGAAGTCGATCTTCATCAATATCTTCGGCGGCATCACTCGTGGCGAGGAAGTCGCCAAGGGAATCGTCGAGGCCCTCGGTCGAGTCGACCTGAAGGCTCCGATGGTGATTCGTCTCGACGGAACCAACGCCGAAGAAGGTCGGGCGATCCTGAAGAACGCCGGAATCCCCGAATCGAAACTCGTGTCCAAGCCGACCATGCTCGAAGCGGCCGAAACCGCCGTTGCGATCGCGAAGGGAAAGTGACGTCATGGCCATTTTCGTGAACGAGAAGACCAAGGTGATCGTGCAGGGTCTGACCGGTGGTCAGGGCAAGTACCACGGTCTGCGCAACAAGGCCTACGGCACACAGGTCGTGGCCGGCGTGACTCCCGGTAAGGGTGGCACCGATGTGGACGGTATTCCGGTGTTCGATTCGGTGGCCGAGGCCGTGAAGGCGACCGGTGCCGATGCATCGTTCGTCGCCGTTCCGCCCAAGGCGGCATCGGCGGCGATTCTCGAGGCCGCGGCCGCGGGTGTGCGCTTCATCGTGTGCATCACCGAAGGAATCCCGGCTCAGGACGAAGCCAAGGTCTACAACACGCTCGTACGTGATTACCCCAAGACTCGCCTGCTCGGCCCCAACTGTCCGGGCATCATCAGCCCTGGCAAGTGCAACATCGGTATCACCGCCGGCGAGATCGCCGAACTGCCCAAGGCTGGTAAGAAGAACGTCGGCATCGTCAGCCGTTCGGGAACTCTCACCTATCAGGCGCTCTACGAGTTGAAGCAGCGCGGCATCGGCGTGAGCACCTGCGTGGGCATCGGTGGCGATCCGGTTCCCGGCACCAACTTCATCGACTGTTTGCGTGAGTTCCAGAACGATCCCGAGACCGATGCGATCATCATGATCGGCGAGATCGGCGGATCGGCTGAAGAGGAAGCGGCTGAGTTCATCAAGGCCAACGTGACCAAGCCGATGAGCGCTTACATCGCTGGCGTGACGGCGCCCCCGGGCAAGAAGATGGGCCATGCCGGTGCCATCGTGTCGGGTGGCAAGGGCACGGCCCAGGGCAAGATGGACGCGTTGCGCGCCGCCGGAGTCAAGGTCGGTCAGAACCCGACTGAAGCCGGCATCTTGATGGCCGAGATCATCGCCTCACTCGGCTGAGGCACACGCATTTTGGTGATCTGGGTCTGGTGATCTGGGTCTGGTGATCTGGATTTGGTGATCTGGTTGTGGTGTTCTGGGTCTGGGATCGGACGCTCAGCGTCCGATCCCAGACCCAGAACCACAGGACATTCACCGACAACCGACAATCGACAATCGACAATCGACAATCGACAAACGTCGTTCGACGATGAAGATGTTGTCGGCAGGGTGATCAGGCGCCCGGAGGCGGGGGCGGTGTCGAGCCGAACGAGTCCTTCAACTTGTTGAGGTCGGCCAGATCCTTCACGTTGCCGCCCGACTCGGTGAGGTTCATGATTGCGCCCGCGCACACCGCGACGGTGGCGAGGAACGAGATCCAGAGTCCGAGTCCGCGACCGAAGTCGAATCCTTCCTTGTCGGGTCCGGTGATGATCAGGAGCAGCATCAGCAAGGTGGCGAGCGCCGCCAGTGCCGTCTGAATGAGCGGCAGGTTCGAGCGACCGACCGACTTGCCCTTCGCCGTGGCCAACGCGGTTCCGCCGACGGCGATCACGAGGATCCACGAGATCCAGCCGCGAGCCCAGTCGAACGCGTTGCCGTCGGAGAAGCTTTCGCCGAACATGTCGATCTTGGCCCAGTCGAGGAACAGACCGGAGATGACCATGACGAGTGCGCCGACGGTCATGAGCCAGGTCGACGTTTTGAACTTCGAGAAATCCACTTTTCCCTCCTTGGAGCCGAATGGGTTTCGGCGTCGGTGCCACGAACCGTAGCCCCCTCATCAGACTGGTAAGTCCAGGTGCTGTCAAGGTTCGGTCTGAATAGGGTGAGCGCCGTGCCCACCGCTCTGATCAGCGTGTACGACAAGACCGGGGTCGTCGATTTGGCCCGCACGCTGGTGGCGGCCGGTTGGCGGATCCTGTCGAGTGGTGGAACCGCCCAGGCTCTGCGAGCGGCCGACCTTCCGGTCACCGACGTGGCCGACCTCACGGGGTCAGGAGCGATTCTCGGTCATCGTGTCGTCACCCTTCACCCAGCGGTGCACGCGGGCATCCTCGCCGACCTCGACGACCCCGAACACGTCGCCGATCTGGAGCGTCTCGGCATCGAGCCCATCTCCCTCGTCGTCGTCAACTTGTATCCGTTCGCGTCCGATCCGTCGATCGAGTTGATCGACGTCGGTGGTCCGGCCATGGTTCGTGGCGCGGCCAAGAACCATGCACACGTGGGCGTCGTCGTACGTCCCGACGATTACGCCGTCGTCGCCCACGAGATACGCACGAACGGA
>JBEDFW010000223.1:0-4151 GCA_041174985.1 Actinomycetota bacterium
GTTCGAGGAAACATCGACGACAATTCGGCGTAACTCATCGCCGTGAGAGCACAGACGCCGGCCGACACGACGAAGGAGAGCCAGACCAACCCTCCGGCCTCACTGGTGGCCGACGCCAACAGGACGTAGATGCCCGCGCCCACGATGATTCCGACACCGCTGGCGACCACATGCACGATCCCGAGGACTCGGGGCAGGGTCGGCTCGTCGCCTCCGAACGGCATTCGACCAACCTAGGTTCGAGCGGATCGTCACCCTCGTCGGTGACGACGACGGATGTCCACCGCTCTCGGACTCACATCTGGGCGCGAATCGCCCACAGATCGGGAAAGATCGGTCGGCCGAGGGTCGACGCCAAGTACTCGACGCCACTCGAGCCACCCGTGCCCGGCTTGTTCCCGATGGTTCGCTCGACCATCTTCACGTGGCGGTAACGCCACTCCTGCACGCCTTCGTCGAGATCGACCAACTTCTCGGCCAGGTCGGCCACGACGTTGTCGGAGCGGTACAGATCCACGAGGGCGGACTGCACGTCGACACTTGGTTGAGTCGGATCGGTGACCGCAGGTGCGGCTCCCACATCGGACCCACGTCGACGGAGGAACTCGCACACGGCGTACCAGAGCGATGGCTGCTCGAGCCGCTGACGAAGTCGGGCCCGCGCCGATTCGTCGGCCCCGAATGATGCGGCGATCTCCGCTCGCTTGTATCCGAGGACGAATTCGAATTCCCGGAACTGAGCCGACTGGAAACCACTGCTCGAGTCGAGGCGTTCCCGGAACGACAAGAACTCCAGCGGACTCATGGTCTCCAGAACGTCCATCTGCGACACCATGACCTTGAGAATCGTGAGCATCCGGCGCAGCCCGCGACCGGCCCGAATCGAATCGTCGGCGTCGAGGAGTTCGATCACGTGATCGATCTCGTGCAGTAGTTGCTTGAACCAGAGTTCATAGACCTGATGAATGACGATGAAGAGCATCTCGTCGTGCTCTTCACGGCCGGCCTGTCGTGACTGTGGAGCCTGCAACTCGAGGAGTTCGGCCAGGCGCAGATAGGAGGCGTACGTGAGTGGCTGGCTCATGGTGGGGCGGGCAGGGATCGAACCCGCGACCCAGGGATTATGAGTCCCCTGCTCTGACCAACTGAGCTACCGCCCCGAAATGGCACAGGGCCCGCCGAAGCGGACCCTGCACGAGCTCCGAGAGCAGGGCTCGAACCTGCGACCCGCTGATTAACAGTCAGCTGCTCTGCCAACTGAGCTATCTCGGAAAGGCGTCCCCGAGACTACCAGTGGGTCGGGGCGGCGCCCACGACGACCGTCAGGACTCGAGGTCGATCGGCTCTTCGTCGACGGTGCTGAAACCCTCGGCTGGCTGTTCGCCGAGACCGGCGGCCGTGCGCACCTTGTCGGACAGTTCCATCATGATTTCCGGGTTCTCCGTGAGGAAGGTCTTGGCGTTCTCACGTCCCTGTCCCATCTGTTCCCCGTCGTAGGTGAACCATGCACCGGATTTCTTGACGAGCCCGTGATCGACCGCCAGGTCGAGCAAGGAGCCTTCGCGGCTGATGCCCTTACCGTACATGATGTCGAACTCGGCCTGCCGGAACGGCGGTGCCACCTTGTTCTTCACGACCTTCACGCGAGTGCGGTTGCCGACCACTTCGGCACCGTCCTTGATGGATTCGATACGGCGAATGTCGAGACGGACCGACGAATAGAACTTGAGTGCGCGTCCGCCCGGTGTGGTCTCGGGGGAACCGAACATCACGCCGATCTTCTCGCGCAACTGGTTGATGAACACGGCGATGGTGTTGGTCTTGTTGAGGTTGCCGGTGAGCTTGCGCAGGGCCTGACTCATGAGACGGGCCTGCAGACCGACGTGTGTGTCGCCCATTTCGCCTTCGATTTCGGCCTTGGGTGTGAGGGCAGCGACCGAGTCGATCACGATCACGTCGATGGCACCGGAGCGCACCAACATGTCGGCGATCTCGAGGGCCTGTTCGCCCGTGTCGGGCTGGGAGATGAGGAGCTGGTCGATGTCGACCCCGATCGCTCGGGCGTAGACCGGGTCCATGGCGTGCTCGGCGTCGATGTAAGCGCACACGCCGCCGTTGCGCTGAGCCTCGGCGACGACGTGCATGGCGAGAGTCGACTTACCCGACGATTCCGGGCCGTAGATCTCGACGACGCGACCCCGCGGAAGACCTCCGACACCGAGGGCGATGTCGAGGGCGAGAGCGCCGGTGGGAACCGTCTCGATCCCCTTGAAGCTCTGCTCCCCCATTCGCATGATGGAGCCCTTGCCGAACTGCTTGTCGATCTGGGCGAGGGCCATGTCGAGGGCCTTGGCGCGGTCTGTGCTCATTGGTCTGCCTTTCGGTTTCGTGTGGTGTCCGTGAACGATGCGGACCCTACGAAGGGGGTGTGACACCGCTGCCGGAGATCGGTCTGGCTGCTTGGGAACTGACGGGAACGAATGACAGGAGCGTAACTACGAACAGGCGTTCGGTCAAGCATTCGATCGATCAAATGTTCGATGGGGGCGAATTCGATGCGGCCAGCCAGCGGGCGGCCTCCTCGGATTCCTCCTGCCCCACCGGCCGGACCCGCAGGTCGATGGCCATCCAGACCGTGTGCGTGATCGGCCAGGTGGCGAGGGGGATCACGATCGCCGCCGAGGCCAACACCACGTAGAGAGTGACCACCGGAACGTCGGGAAGTGTGAGAGCAACCGCCACACCGACGGCGAGGACCACGAAAGAGATGTTCACGACGAGAGCCACCGTGAGGGCACCGAGCTCGTGACCGTCGACCCCACGCGTCCGACGAAGGCCGCACCGCACGCAACGCTCCCCTTGCCGGAACCACGACGTGAACCACGCACGCCGACTACCGCAACGAGGACACGACCGGACAGCTCCCCGCAACAGATACCTGGCGAGTGATCCAGCGTCGATCACCTGAGGTGACGACACGGACGTCAGCCGAGCAATTCGTCGACGAACGCACCGAACACGTCGGCGTAGACCATGGCGTCTTCGTCGGTGTGCATCACCGAGATGAGCCACTGCTCGTCGAGGCCCGGCGGGAGCAGCACACCACGGTTGATGCCATGGATCCACTGGGCGTAGGCCAGATCGAAGTTCGTGGCCTTGTAATCGCGGTAGTTGCGGATGGGCTCGGGTGCCCATGTGATGCAGCCCTTGGCTCCGAACTGCACCGTGTGCGCCGGAAGACCGGAGCGACGGATGATGCCTTCGCACTCGTCGACCAACATGGCGTTGCGCGCAACGGTGCGATCGGTCGCCTCGGGTGTGCACACTTCGGTGAGCACCGCTTTGGCGGCCGCCATGCACAGCGGATTGCCGTTGTAGGTGCCGAGGTGGATCACCCGACCGAGCGTGATCTGATCCATGTACTCGCGCTTGCCGCCGAAGGCACCGAGTGGCAGACCGCCACCGATCGACTTGGCCAGACTGACCAAGTCGGGCGTGACTCCGAGCGCACCTGTCGCTCCGCTCCAACCAGCCGTGATTCCGGTCTTCACTTCGTCGAAGATCAACAAGGTTCCGTACTTCTCGGTGATCTCTCGCACCGCCTGCAAATAACCGGGCTGCGGAAGACAGATACCGATGTTCTCCATCACGGGCTCGACGATGAAACAGGCGACATCACCGTTGCGCAGAACTCGATCGAGCGCCTCGGGATCGTTGTACGGAATCACGATCGTGTCGCCGAGAACCGCTTTGGTGACACCGGCCGTGGACGGAACGGAGTTCGGACGGTCGGCCGGGCCGGCCAGTTCGAGCGGCGGCTTCATCGAGATCATCACTTCGTCGTGATGGCCGTGGTACCCGCCTTCGACCTTGACGATCTTGTCGCGCCCGGTGACGCCTCGTGCCACACGAATGGCATCCATGGTGGCTTCGGTGCCCGAGTTCGTGAAACGCCACATCGGCAGCCCGTAACGCTGCCCGAGCAATTCGGCGACCTCGGCATTCGTCTCACACGGCGTCACGAACAACGTGCCGTTGTCGAGTTGGGCGTCGACCGCGCGACGAACGGCCGGATGAACGTGTCCGGAGAACAAAGCACCGAACCCCATGTCGTAGTCGACGTAACGATGACCGTCGACGTCTTCCATGTG
>JBEDFW010000224.1:0-10082 GCA_041174985.1 Actinomycetota bacterium
GAGGTGTGCCGCCCCGTCTGGGGCGGCACACGGGCGTTTGGCCCGGGTGGAGATTTGGGCAAGACTTGAATCAATCGCTGTCGGGAGACTGAGTGAACACGACGACCAACCGCTGGAGTGCCGCTGACCTGCGCTTGTCGTCGGGTCGTCGTCGCTCCGACACCCGTATGCGCTGGCTCTTCACGGCCGCGGCACTCACCACACTGTTGATCACTCTGCTGATCATTTACACATTGGTGAAAGACGCTTGGAGTTTCTTCTACAACGTTCCCAAGGCCGATCTCTGGTCGATCGGCTGGTTCCCACGACGCGGCATGTTCGACATCAAGACATTGATCGTTGGAACACTGATCGTGACCGGCATTGCCATGTTGATCGCAATGCCCCTCGGTTTGGGTGTGGCCATATATCTGTCGGAATTCGCCCGTCCGGGCGTTCGCAAAGTTCTCAAACCGATCATCGAAGTGCTGGCTGGCATTCCGAGCGTGGTGCTCGGTTATTTCGCCGTGTCGTTCATCAACCCGAACATCGTGCTCAACATCGTGGGTGGAGCGAACAAGGCTTTCAACATCGCCTCGGCGGGTATCGCCGTCGGCATTCTCACGATTCCGATCATCGCATCGGTCACCGAGGATGCACTACGCGCCGTGCCCCTCGCTCTTCGTGAAGCCTCGTACGGTCTCGGGGCGCGCCGTGTACCGACTGTCTTCCGAGTCGTTCTTCCGGCCTCGATCTCGGGTGTGGTGGCCGCCCTCATCCTCGGCGTGTCACGCGCGATCGGCGAGACGATGGTCGTGGCGATCGCCGCCGGTGCTGTCGGCGGTGGACTCTTCTCCACTGATCCTTTCAAACCCGGGCAGACCATGACGGCCGCCATGGCCGCTCTCGGTTTTGGCAGTGATCAGGTGGCCGGAGACGGGCTCGCGTTCCAGAGCCTGTTCTTCATCGGCTTTCTCTTGTTCGTACTGACTTTCTTCCTGAATTTGTTCGGTGACCGGCTCGTGCGTCGCGTGCGAGAGGAGTACTGAGATGGCTCTCACCACACCTGCTCGTTTCGGCGCCGACTCGGCCTCGAACCTGACCGAACGCCTCACCGGCTCCAATCGTGACATCAAGGGACGAGTCGTCGAATGGGGCCTTTTCTCGACGCTCTTGCTGTCGTTGCTGATCTTGGTGGCTTTGATCGTGAATCTGATGGATCGGGCCTGGCCGGTGTTCGATACTCGCTTCGGTGAGTTCCTGAGCTCGGGCCTCGACGCGTCCAACGCCACGACGGCTGGCGTATGGCAGGCCATTCGAGGAACCCTCACCCTCGCCGTGATCGTGTCGATCGTCGCTTTTCCGCTCGGTATCGCCTGTGCGGTCTATCTCGAGGAATACGCCGGAAGGTCACCGATCGCCCGATTGATCCGCATCAACGTGCGCAATCTCGCCGGTGTGCCGTCGATCGTGTACGGAATTCTCGGTCTCACCATCTTCGTGAAGTTCGCCGGTGGAATCACCGGCGGTCGAACCGTCATCGCAGGTGGTCTCACGCTGTCGGTTCTGGTTCTGCCGGTGGTGATCATCACGGCATCCGAAGCGTTGCGCGCCGTGCCGAGGTCCATTCGCGAAGGAGCACTCGGCGTGGGGGCCACGCAATGGGAAACCGTGCGCTCGCACGTGCTGCCGTCGGCGGCCCCCGGAATCCTGACCGGCACCGTTCTCGCTCTGTCTCGCGCGGCCGGTGAGGCGGCACCACTTCTCCTCGTCGGTGGACTCACCGGTCTCTTGCGCACCGGCAACCTGAGCATCTGGGAGCAGGTCACCCAGGGTGGCTTCACGTCGATGCCGGTGGCCATCTTCTCCTACGCCCGCCAGACCGGAGCCGATTTCCAAGCGGTCACGGCGGCGTCATCGGTCATTCTTCTCGTCTTGGTGATCGCCATGAACGGACTGGCGATCTGGTTGCGCAACCGCTTCGAGAGGAGTTGGTGATGACCTTGCACAACGCACCGGTCTCGCCAGTCAGGCAGAACAGAGAGGTACCCATGTCCACCGAAACTTCCGACGCCGAGGTCCCGGTGTTCCGCACCGAGGATCTTGCTGTGTACTACGGCGAATTTCGTGCGGTTCGTGACGTCAATGTCGACATCCGCGGACAGGAGATCACCGCGTTCATCGGGCCGTCCGGTTGTGGCAAGTCGACCGTGTTGCGATGTTTCGATCGCATGAACGACTTGATCCCGACCGCCCGCGTCGAAGGAAAGGTTCACTATCACGGGATCGATCTGTACGACAAGGACGTCGACGCCGTCGAAGTTCGACGTCGCGTGGGCATGGTGTTCCAGAAACCGAACCCGTTTCCCAAGAGCATCTACGACAATCTCGCCTTCGGTCCTCGTCTGAACGGTGTGAAGAAGAAGGCCGAACTCGACGAAATCGTGGAGTCCTCGTTGAAGCGGGCTGCCTTGTGGGACGAGGTCAAGGATCGACTGAAGGCCTCGGCCATGGGGCTGTCGGGTGGCCAGCAGCAGCGTCTGTGCATCGCCCGTTGCATCGCGGTCCAGCCCGACGTCATCCTCATGGACGAACCCTGTTCGGCCCTCGACCCCATTGCCACGGCCCGCATCGAAGACCTCATGCAGGAGATCAAGCGTGACTTCACGATCATCATCGTGACGCACAACATGCAGCAGGCCGCTCGCGTGAGCGATCGCACCGCCTTCTTCACGACCGAGGTCAACCCCGAGAGCGATCGCCGTACAGGTGTGCTCGTGGAATTCGACATGACCGAAAAGATCTTCTCCAACCCGGCCGACGAGAGAACCGAGGCCTACGTGACCGGCCGGTTCGGCTGATCGGCATGGTCATGGACGAAGCCCGCAAGAGTTTCCACAAGGACCTCGCCGAGGTCCGCCAGGAACTCGTTCGCATTTCGGCATCGATCGTCGAGAGCATCCCGCGGGGTACGCACGTCCTCATCGAACAGGATCTGACCGAGGCCGAGAGGATGATCTTCGCCGACGACGACATCGACGCACGAACGGTCGACATCGAGTCGCGCTGCATCCAGATCCTCGCCTTGCAGGCACCAGTAGCTGGAGAATTACGGCAGGTCGTCTCGGCACTGAAGATTTGCGCCGAACTCGAACGATCAGGTGATCTCGTTGTGAACATCTGCAAAGCGGCGCGACGCATCTACGGACACGAGTTCGATCCGCGGCTGCGAGGTTTGATCGTCAAGATGTCCGATCAGGCTCGCCAACTGTTCAGTGAGGCCACCGGTGCTTATGCCTCGGGAGACGCTGCGCGGGCGGCGGCCATCGACGACATGGATTCGTTCCTCGATGACCTGCAGCGACAGTTCATTCAGGCGATTTTCGAATCGCACTCCGCCGGCCGCATCGATCTGCAGGTCGCGATTCAACTCGCGGTGGTTGCTCGTTTCTACGAACGCATCGGTGACCATGCCGTGAACATCGGCGAAAAGGTTCGATTCGAGGTCACCGGCTGGTTGCCGGAACATTCGGGAGCGGAGCGTTTCCGGATCCGACAAGGGCTCGGGGCGCAGGGCGGCGAGTCATGAACCGTACGGCTCAAGAGAAGCTCGATGATCTACGACTGGAAGTTCTGGCGCTCGGATCGATGCTCGTCGACTCGATCCCACGCGCGACCAAGGTTCTGCTCGACCAGGACATGGAGGGGGCCGAGTATCAGATACTCGCCGACGACGAGTACGACGCGCGTTCGATCTCCCTCGAGGAGGCGAGCATCTCCTTGATGGCTCTCCATGCACCGGTGGCCAGCGAGCTCCGTCACGCCGTTGTCGTGATGAAGATGTCCGGTGAACTCGAGCGCTCGGCCGATCTTGTCACGAGCTTGTGCAAGGTCGCCCGACGTATCAACGGTCACGCACTGGATTCACGACTCACGACGCTGATCGCCCGAATGAGCGACCAGGCTCATCTGCTCATGAAGCAAGTGATGGTCGCCTATGCCGATCGGGATCTCGCCGTCGCCAAGTCGGTCGGCGACATGGATCTGTATCTCGACCAGCTTCACAAACAGTTCATTCAGGCGATTTTCGAGTCGCACAATGACGGGAACATCGACCTGGCGGTCGGAATTCAGATGGCCAAGACCGCTCGCTTCTACGAGCGAATCGGTGATCACGCAGTGAACATCGCGAGGCAGGTTGAATTCCTGATCACCGGAGTGCTCCCGCCGGCCGGGGATCATCACCGCGATGGTCGAGGGGATCTGACCCCGATCGGAATCGAGCGACCTCAGGCCGGTTCATGACCTGGATACTCGTCCTCATCGCTCTGGGCGTCGGAATGGCGATCGGGCAACTAGTCGCTTCTCGTCGAGAGCGGGGAACGGGAATCGCTACTGACTCGAATGCCGAAGTGTCGTCTTCCGGTGACGTGTTGATCGAACAAGCCGTCGGCGCACTAGGAATCGGAGTGGTGGTCGCGTCGGCCGAAGGCGAGATCGTCTTCCGTAACGCGATCGCGACCGGGCTCACGGGTGCACTTCACTCCGACGTGCTGGTGGACGAAGCGATCGAAGTTCACCTCCGTGGTGCTCTCGACGGTCAGACCCGACGACAGACGATCGAATTGTTCGGCCCGCCCCGGCGCGTGGTGTCGGTGTCGGCCACTCCGCTCGACGACGGGGGAGCGGTGGCCACCATCGAGGACGTGACCGAGCGTTCACGCCTCGACGCCGTGCGCACCGATTTCGTGGCCAACATCAGTCACGAACTCAAGACTCCGGTGGGTGCACTCTCGGTTCTCGCCGAGGCGCTGGCCGAGGAGGATCAACCCGAAGTCGTGCAACGCCTCGCCGGGAAGATGGTCCACGAGGCGATGCGCGTCGGACGAACGATCGACGACCTTCTCGAGCTCTCGCGTATCGAACTGGGCGGTGAGGCCGTCAAGGACGTCGTGGCTGCTTCGATGGTGATCGGCGAATCGGTGTTGCGCGCGCAGCCCTTGGCCGAGCGATGTGGCATCCGCGTCGAAGTGCTCGAACCCAGTGACCGAATTCGGATTCTCGGTGACCGTCGCCAGTTGGTGTCGGCACTCGGCAACCTGGTCGAGAACGCCGTGAAGTATTCCGAACCCGACTCACGGGTCGAGGTGTCGGCGTCCTCCGATGGGACCTGGGTCGAGCTGAAGGTGCGTGACTTCGGAATGGGAATTCCGCAGAAGGATCTCGATCGCATCTTCGAACGCTTCTACCGAGTCGATCGGGCGCGGTCGCGTGAGACTGGCGGCACCGGACTCGGTCTGGCCATCGTTCGTCACGTTGCGACGAATCACGGTGGAGAGGTCACCGTGTCGAGCGTGGAAGGCGAAGGGTCGCTCTTCACTCTGCGTATTCCAGCTGCCGCCGGATTGGTCGCCACCTCGTTGCGTGACGTCGGTTGATCGACGTGAAAAGGAGATGACTCCCCAAATGGCCACCCAGACCGTCCTGCTCGTCGAAGACGAGGAGAGTTTCGTCGATGCTCTGACCGTGGGTCTGAAGCGCGAAGGCTTTCGCGTCGAAGTGGCGCGGGACGGACTCGAAGCCTTGGCTCGTTTCGACCTGGTGCAGCCCGATGTGGTCCTGCTCGACGTGATGTTGCCGAAGATGTCGGGCATCGACGTGTGCCGTCAGTTGCGCAAGCGCACTCAGGTCCCGATCATCATGGTGACCGCCAAGGGCGCCGAGATCGACACGGTCGTCGGCCTCGAGGTGGGTGCTGACGACTACATCACCAAGCCATATCGAATGCGCGAACTCGTGGCCCGAATGCGAGCAGTGATGCGTCGAGTGTCGACCGAGCGTGGTTCGACGGCGATCGACATCGACGGGGCGTCGTTGCAGGTGGGCGATGTGAGCCTCGATCCCGACGAGCACATCGTGCGAGTACGCGGGCAACACGTGCAGATGCCGTTGAAGGAGTTCGAACTTCTTCATCTTCTCTTGGCCAACGCTGGTCGTGTTCTGGCGCGTGAGACATTGATCGATCGCGTCTGGGGAATCGACTACGTGGGCGACACCAAGACGCTCGACGTCCACATCAAACGCCTGCGCGCCAAGATCGAGGACGAGCCATCCGAGCCCACCCGCATCGTGACCATTCGCGGCTTGGGCTACAAGTACGAACGCCCGAAGTGACGTGCCGGATTCGGCAAGGGGCCGACAATTAGCATGAGGCCGTGAACGGCGCCGGCGACACCTCGATTCCTAGTGGTGGTCGTCGATCGCGGCCCCCGGCTCCGAAGTTTCAGCACCGGATCGTGGCGTCGCCGTTCACGCGCCTGGTGCGGGTTCACGCTCTGTTCGCCGCTGGTGAAGCGTCGATGGCGGTGGCACTGGCCGACTCGCTGTTCTTGTCGATCACTCCGGGGGAGGCGCGTGGTCGCGTCGTGCTGTTCCTCGCCATCAGTTTCGCACCCTTCATCGTCCTCGGTCGCTTCATCGGTCCCGTGATCGACCGCATGCCGGGTGGTCGACGCCTCCTCGTGTTCACGATCGCGGTGTTGCGCACGATCGTGATGGTCGTGATGGTGTCGCAACTCGACTCGCTCTTCTTGTTCCCGCTCGCTTTCTTGGCCATGGTCCTCAACAAGACCTACGGCGTCTCCAAATCGGCCATGCTTCCTTCGCTCACCAAGAGCGAAGCCGACCTGGTGGAGGCCAATGCCAAGTTGGGTGTCACCTCGGGCATCATCGGTTTCGTCGGCGCCGTGCCGGCCGGGCTCCTGAGTCTCGTCTCACCCAAGGCCACGTTGGTGTTCGGGGCGATCCTGTTCGGAACGGCTGCGTTGGCGTCGCTTCGCCTGCCCAAACTCCAGGTGGCTCGATCCGAACCGGGTGAGCTGGAGATCCGTGAACTCCATCAGGCCGGTGTGGTCATCGCCGCCACGGCGATGGGTCTCGTGCGGGCGAGCGTCGGCTTCTTGTTCTTCCATCTCGCGTTCTGGTTCGCCGATCCCCAACGGTCGCAAGTGGTGGGTGTGGCGACCAACGGCCGTTGGAAACAGGTCGAGTATCACTTCGGTCCGCAGTTCGGAACCTTCTGGTTCGGGTTGGCGGTGAGTCTCGCGGCGATCGGCACCCTGCTCGGAAACCTGAGCGCCAAGAACCTTCGTCGCTTCCGATACGTCGAGACGTTGCTCGTGCTGGCTCTCGTGATCATCGGCGTGGTCGGAGTGGTCACGTCGATCGCGGCGACCACCATCGTCGCCCTCCTCATGGCGGCGGCGGTCAACTTCGCCGCGGCCATCGGAACCATGGCGTTCGAGACGATCGTGCAGCGTGATGCGCCCGATGTGAATCGCGGTCGCGCTCTCGCCAATTTTCACACGCGCTTCCAACTCATGTGGGTCGGCGCCGGTCTCGTACCGGTGCTCTTCCGGCTGCCCGGACCGGTGGGTTTCGCCATCGTCGCCGGACTCGGTTTGTCTGGTGCGGCGGCGTATTGGTTCGGGCTCAATCAGGTGCGGCGCGGATCGACCGAGCCGCAATCGCTACGGTCGTATCTCGGTCAGCGAATCAGTCGGCGTCGCTGATCTCGAGGCGAGCCAACCACAGACCCGGCGCCTCGAGTTCGGACGGCGTGGGAATCGCGTTGGCGCGATCGAAGAGAGGATCGAGACCGTCGGCTCCGGCGCGTTCGATTACACCGGCCACGAAGGCCTTTCCTCGTTCGACCTGTGAGCGATTGAGCCGTAGGCCCAGTAGTCGCTCGACGAATGCGGTCTCTTCTCCCGATTGGATCCGGCGGCGGCGAGCGGCTTCGGCGATGCGCCCCGGATTGCCGAGTATTCGCGATCCGATGGCATCGGCGATGTGATCGGCCCAACCGACCACGAGTGACACCACCGTGTCGAGATAGGGCTGCAACTCGTCCTGCGCCGGAGAACGCATGGCTCCGAGGAGGACTTCGGGATCGCCGAGGACGCTCTGCAACGACTGCATCATCTCCATCGGATCGGACGACTCGACCGACGACAGCTTGTTCATGATCGCGTCGGGATCGGGACGGAAGGTAGCCACGTGACCACGCACCAACCGATCGATCTCGGCACCGACGTGAGGTCGTGAGATCACGGCGTGAAGTGTGAGCTCGTTGATGAGCGTCCACATACGTGCGTCGTCGACGGCCACGTTCCAGTCGGACGCGAACTCGTCGATGTTGGTGAGCACGAACATCGGGGCCGAGCCGGTGCGCCGCGGAAGCGGAAGGTCGTACTGGCCGAGTGATCGCTTCGCCAGCAGGCCCACCATCGAACCGACGGTCATGCCCATCATCACCGGAGCGAGCAAGCCGGAGAACTGTCCGAGCATGGCGGAGAGCGGGTCGCTCTCGCCGTCGTCGTCGGTCGTCTCGGGACGGGCGGCGAGGGCGGTGGCCAGATCGGTGAAGAGAGGCCGGTAGTCGTCGAGTGTCGTCGACACCCAATGCGTGCGCGTGACGACCGCGGGCTCGACGGCGAGAGCCGGATGGTCACGACCGGTCACCGACGTGAGTTGTCCGACGACGATGCGCGCCAGGTCGATGAAGGCGAGACGGGCCGCTGGGTCGGGGTTGGGTTCGGACTTGCCACTGGTGGCCGTCATGTGGGCGATCTGCCGCGCGGTGTCCCACTGGATCGGACCCTGACTCTGGAACATCTTCATCATCTCGCCGAAGAACGGCAGGCCGGCGAAGGGATTCGAGTCGTCGTCGGATCCTCCGAAGGGAAACGGCGGTTGACCGGACATGCGCCGAGCCTACGGCGCACTCGAGGGGTCTGTCTCGACGACTAGCGTCACGCCCGTGACCCTGAGTGACGCTCTGCGCGACGAAGCCGATTCGTCGTCCACGTCACTCGTCAGCGTTCTGGTGACCGGTGCATCGTGGCCACTCGGTCGACGAGTGGTCGAGCGGTTGAGAGCCGACGGCCGCTACGACGTGGTCGAGATCCAACGCGGGAATCGTTCGAGCTCAGCCGACGAACTCATCGAGTCGGCGCGGGTCGACGTGGTCGTTCATCTCGCGCCCGGAGATCACGACGCTCTCGCCGCTCGTGGTCGTAGCGCCGCCGTGGGCACACCCGAACTCCTCACCGAGGCATCGCGCCGCGGTACTCGGCACGTCGTGTTGCTGTCGTCGGCGATGGTGTACGGAGCATGGCCCAACAATCCGGTACCACTCACCGAAGACGTCGCCGTGCGACCCGATTTCGGATTCGCGTTCGCCCGTCAGGTGGCCACCGTCGAACAGTTGGTCGACGATTGGCGGCTCGGTGCTTCCGATCGATCCGTGACCGTGCTTCGACCGGTACCGGCCATGGCGGCCGACGGAACGTCGTCACTCGTTCGCGCCTTGGCGGCGGGAATGGGTGGTCGTCTCGGCGAGGACGACGTCCCGGCGCAGTTCTTGCATCTCGACGATCTCGCGTCGGCCGTGGTGCTCGCCGTCGATCGTCGACTCTCGGGCATCTTCAACGTGGCTCCCGATGGCCACGTGCCGGGCTCGCGCGTTCGTTCGCTCTGGGGCATGGCTCCGCGCCTGCGTCTGCCCGATCGCATCGCCGAAGTGGTGGCCGACCTGCGGTGGCGTTTCCAGCGTGGCCCCATTCCCCCTGGTCTACGCCCCTATGTGCGGTCGCCGTGGCTGGTTTCCAACGGCAAGTTGCGCGCCGAGGGCTGGGCTCCGACGGTCACCAACGAGCAGACCTTCGTCGAAGGCACCGACGAGAAGTGGTGGACGATTCTCACTCCGAAGCGCAAACAAGAGATCGCGCTCGGTGGGATGGTGGCGGTGATCGTCGCCGTTGTGGCCGTGTTGGTGACGGCGATTCGTCGTCGCTGAATCGACGCGCGAATCAGAGTCCGGCGAACAGTCCCGACAGGACGTCGGAGATCGACGCGGAGTCGATCAGCACGACGTCGTCACCGACGTGTGTGCACAGTCCGATGAGTCGACCCGAACGATCGATCACCCGCGGTCAAGAGGTCGTGGTCATCGCCGAGCGCATTCACCGATTGAGCGTGATGTCGATCGCCGACGACCGACGGGCCGTGATCGGAACGAGCAACACCACGTTCGATCCGTA
>JBEDFW010000225.1:0-4756 GCA_041174985.1 Actinomycetota bacterium
CTGCAACGCGACGATTCGCCGAGCCACGGCGGGAACCTGGCGCCGACACCACAGGCGCAGCCCGGTCACCGACTGATCGTTGCGGCTGCGACCGGTGTGCAACTTGGCACCGGTCGGCCCACAGATCTCGGTGACCCGCCGCTCCACGGCCGTGTGAACGTCTTCGTCGGACTCGACGAAGACGAAGGATCCCGACCCCATCTCCGATTCGACGACCGCCAAGGCGTCGACGATCGAATCGCGTTCGGCAGCGGAGAGAATTCCCACGTGGGCCAGTCCCTTGACATGTGCACGTGAACACGCGATGTCGTCGCGCCACAGCAGTCGGTCGAAGGGCAGACTCACCGTGTAGGCCATCAGCTCGTCGGAAGGGCCGCTCGCGAAGCGTCCGTGCCACAACGTGTTGCCGCCCGAAGAATCGGTGCCGCTCATCAGCGCCTCGCTTTCTCTTCGGCGAGACCGGCGAGGTCGCGCAACAACGCGGACAGTTTCGCACCGCCGAGACTCTCGTCGGCGATGCAGAAGATCGTGTCGTCGCCGGCCACGGTTCCGAGCAGACCGTCGAGGGCACTTCGGTCGAGAGCCGAAGCCACGACGTGTGCACAGCCGGGTGGCGTACGCACGACGACCATCGGACCGCTGTGACGAACCTCGGCCACCCATTCACCGAGCACCCGCCGGAGCTGATCTTCGGGCGCGATACGAGCCGGAGCGAATTCGGGAATCGCGTAGACGCTCTCACCCCCGGCCACACGCACTTTCACCGCACCGAGATCGTCGAGATCACGCGACACGGTGGCCTGGGTGGCCACCACCCCTTCGGAGGCCAGAAGGTCGACGAGTTGTGGTTGGTTCGACACCGCGTGCTGACCGATGAGTCGCGCGATGAGTTGCTGACGGCGGGCCTTGGCGGCCATCACGACACCCCCATGACGTAGGCGAGAGCACCCCGAGCCGAATGGAGTCGGTTGTGTCCTTGCTGAACGATGCGACTGCTCGGTCCGTCGATCACCGCCGCTTCCACTTCGTAACCCCGGTAGGCGGGAAGACAGTGCAAGAAGATGGCTCCGGAGTTGGTGGACGACATCATCGACTCGGTGACTGTGTAATTCCCAAAGATCGCCAATCGCTCGGCCTTCTCGGCCTCTTGGCCCATCGACACCCAGGTGTCGGTGTGCACGGCATCGGCACCTCGAACGGCGACCTGCGGGTCACTCGACGATTCGACCGACGCTGCTCCCATGTGCAGGAAACGCCGAGCGTCGTCGTCGGGGATCGAGTAGCCGTCGGGACAACCGAATCGCAGATGAGCTCCGAGGTACGAGCAGACCTCTCCGAGCGATCGCGCCACGTTGTTGTAGTCGCCCACCCAGGCCACGGTCCGGTTCTTCAAGGACCCGAATTCCTGCAACATGGTCAGCGCATCGGCAAGACCCTGGAGCGGATGCGAGTGATCGGACAGCATGTTCACCACCGGCACCGAGCTCGCTTCGGCGAGACGTACGCACACCTCGTGCCGGAACACCCTCGCAGCGATCAAACCGTGGTAACCGGACAGGATCCGGGCCACGTCTTCCACCGGTTCGCGAACGTCGAAGCCGATCTCCTCCCCGCGCGTGTACACGGGATGGCCTCCGAGTTGCACGACTGCCACTTCCATGCTCTGACGCGTCCGGTTGGACGGTTTCTCGAAGATGAGGGCGACGCCCTGTCCGTCGAGGGGTCGACCCAACTTCTTGATCGGGCGAATCGACAGGTCGAGAACCGCCCGCACGCCGTCGGGGCCGAGATCGGTGATGTCGAGAAGATTCATGCGCCGACCCCTTCGGCGAGAACCGATGCGATGATCGACACCGCCTCGTCGATCTGTTCGACGGGAGTGGTGATGGGTGGCGCAAGACGCAACGACGTTGCGTTGACCGCGTTGGTGACCAGACCGCGCTCGAGCAGGGCTCCGTACACGGCCTTGGCATCGCGACCGGATCCGAGGTCGGCCGCCCGCAACAAGCCCTGGCCGCGAACGTCGACCACGCCCTCGACGGCACTCAACCGTCGGGCCAGATGTTCACCTTTCTCCCGGGCCATTCGTGGCGCATCGATGCGCTTCATCTCGGCGATGACCGCCGACACCGCGGCTCCGGCGATGGCCGTCCCGCTGTACGTGGACCCGTGATCTCCGGGCTGGAACACGGCGGCGACTTCACGTCGCGCCCAGATCGCGCCGACCGGAAAGCCGTTGCCGATTCCCTTGGCCATCGTGACGACGTCGGGTGCGACGCCGGCGTGCTGGAACCCGAACCATTCACCGGTCCGAGCGAATCCGGTCTGCACTTCGTCGACCATCATGAGCATCCCGCGTTCGTCGCACAGCCGTCGAATGCCCTGCAGGTACTCGGGCGGAGCCGGAATCACTCCGCCTTCGCCCTGAACCGTCTCGATGAGAACGGCCGCGACACTCGGATCGAGCGACGCTTCGAGCGCCGCCAGGTCTCCGAACGCGACGTGCCGGAACCCTTCGGGCATCGGCTGGAATGGTTCGTGTTTGGCTGGCTGACCCGTTGCGGCGAGTGCCGCGAGCGTGCGACCGTGGAAACTGCCCAGTGCGCTGACGACGACGTGGCGTCCACGCCCACCGAACTTCCGTGCCAACTTGATGGCGGCCTCGTTCGCTTCGGCCCCGCTGTTGCACAAGAAGATCTGCCCCCAGTGACCGCTGGCCTCGTGGAGAAGTTCGTCGAGGTCGGTGGCGGCACGAGTGGCCGCCGGGTTGGCGAAGAAATTGCTCACGTGCGCGAGCGTGTTCAGTTGTGCGGTCACCGCAGCATTGACCGCCGTGTTGCAGTGTCCGAGTGACACGACCGCGATGCCGGACAGGAAATCGAGGTAACGCTTGCCGTTCACGTCCCAGAGTTCGGTGCCCGAACCACGTTCGAACATCACACTCGGAGCGCCGAAGACCGGCATGAACGGGCAGTGATCGAGCCCTTCGGTGTCGAACGAATGGGCGCTCATGTCGGCTCCTCACACATGGTTCCGATCCCGGCATCGGTGAACAGTTCGAGCAACAGGACGTGCGGGATCCGTCCGTCGAGAATGTGGGCCCGCCGAACACCGTGACGAACCGCGTGAACGCAACTCTCCACCTTGGGGATCATGCCGCCGGCGATGGTGCCATCGGCCATGAGGGCATCGAGTTCGTCGGGTGTGGTCTGTCGGATGAGCGTCGCCGCGTCGTCGACCGACCGCCGTAATCCTTCGATGTCGGTGAGGTACACGAGCTTCTCGGCGTCGAGAGCCTCGGCGATCGCGCCAGCCACCGTGTCGGCATTGATGTTGTAGGCCTGACCATCGGCGTCGGTTCCGATGGTGGCCACGACCGGAATGAACTCGTCGGCCAGCAGTCGACGCAGGATGCTCGGATCGATGCTCGCCACGTCGCCCACGAAACCGAGCTCCGGATCGCGCGCTGTCGCCTTGATGAGACCGGCGTCCTCGCCGCTCACACCGACGGCGAAGGATCCGTGAACGTTCATCGCTGCGACGATCTGTGGGTTGACCTGTCCGATGAGAACCATCCGGGCGATGTCGACCGTTTCGGCGTCGGTCACCCGGAGCCCGTTGCGAAATTCGGTCGTCTTGCCGAGTCTCGACATGAGGTCGCTGATCTGCGGCCCCCCGCCGTGCACGACGACGGGCTTCAGCCCGACGAGGCGCATCAGCACGACGTCCTGCGCGAAGAGGGCGAGGGCATCGTCCTCTGATGCACCGGCCAGCGCGTTACCGCCGTACTTGACGACGACGATCTGATCGGCGAAGCGCCGGATGTACGGAAGTGCCTCGATGAGAACTTCGGCGCGAGTCGTGTGATCGAGATTCACGGATACACCCCTACTGCCGAGAGACCGGCCGTTTCGTCGAGTCCGAGGGCGACGTTGGCTGCCTGCACGGCGCCTCCCGATGCACCCTTGCACAAGTTGTCGAGCGCACTGATGACGACGATCGTTCCGGTGCGTTCGTCGAAACGAGCCGTGATGTGCACCGCGTTGGAGCCGAGAGTGGCCTTGGTCGACGGGGACCGGTCGGACACGACCACGAAGGGTTCGTTCGCGTAGGCGGATTCGAGAGCTCCCATGAGCGTCGTCGTCGTCACTCGACTTCCCGACGACGGTCTGGCGTAACACGTGGCGAGAATGCCGCGATTCATCGGGGCCAAGTGCGGCGTGAAGAGAATCGTGGCGCCGATCTGCTCTTGCATCTCGGGTGTGTGTCGATGAGTCAGGAGGCCATAAGCGTTCATGTCCTCGTCGACCGTGCAGAAGAGATTGCCGTGTTTCGGAGCACGACCCGCACCGGACACACCGCTCGCTGCGTCGACGATGACCGACGTCGTGTCGACGAGTCCGGCATCGACGAGAGGGGCAAGAGCCAGAGTTGCGGCCGTGACGTAGCAACCGGGCGTGGCGATGAGCGAGGCGCCGACGAGAGCTGAACGGTGCCGTTCGGGCAAGCCGTACACCGCTCGCGTGAGAAGGTCGGGGTGTTCGTGGGCGAACCCGTAGTACTCGGGATAAGCCGAAGCATCCTTGAGACGGAAGGCAGCCGAGAGATCGACCACACAACCCACGCGGCTCACGAGTTCGGGAACGAGTTCGAGGCTGGCTTCGTGCGGGAGTCCGAGGAACACGAGATCGGCACCGTCGCAGGCCGACGGGTCGTTGGCGGCGAAGACCAGGTCGGGATATCGGGCGGCCAGACT
>JBEDFW010000226.1:0-4770 GCA_041174985.1 Actinomycetota bacterium
TTTTCCTGCGGCGGCCGACGTCGAACGACACCACGTCGCCGTTCTCGACTGGAACGGATCTCCGTGCACCGTCGCCGGTACCGGCTACACCGGAGAGGACGGCGTCGAGATCGCCGTACCGATCGCCGTCGCCGCGCCACTGTGGCGTGCCCTGATCGAAGCAGGCGCCACTCCGGCCGGGCTCGGTGCCCGCGACACGCTGCGCCTCGAGGCCGGGTTGCCTCTGCACGGTCATGAGCTCGGATCGGGCATCTCGCCGCTCCAGGCCGGACTCGGCTGGGTGGTCGGATTCCACAAACCTGCCTTCCACGGTCGAGCCGCCCTGCTCGCGGAACGCGAGCAGGGACCCCATCGTCGTCTCGTCGGAATCGAGACCCCCGGGCGCCGTCCTCCTCGCGAGGGGTGCAACGTCTTGGTCGACGGCAACGTGGTGGGGGTGGTCACGAGTGGCAACTTCTCGCCGACCCTCGAGCACGGAATCGCCCTGGCGTTCGTACGTCCCGACGTGGAATCGGGAACCGCCGTTCACATCGATCTGCGCGGGACCCTCGTCGACGGTGTCGTCACATCGACGCGCTTCCTCTCGCGCCGCACGTGAGACGTCACTTCGGGGGAGTACGGACTCCGAACAAACCACCGGCCGTCTCGGCGAACTGCGCCAACGGACCGAGGCGTGAGGCGAGATCCCCGAGCATCGACACCGCCTTGGTCACGTCGCTCGGCAACGACCCGATCTGACCCAGCACGGCATCGAATCTCTTCAGCGTCGACGTCACCTGCGGCACGACGATCTTGATCGGTTGTTCGATCTCGTCGAGCAGTGAATTGACGCGACGAGCGGCGGTGTTGATCTCGCGCATCGTCTCGTTGAAGTTCGTGAGGGCCTGAACGAGTTCGGCGGTCACGTGGGTCGCGGTGTCGACGGCGCGTCCGGCCAGCGCGAGAGGATTGACTCCGCCGAGCATCGACATGACGTCGAAAAGACCGTGTGACGACGCACCGGATGACGACGATCCCGATGTCGACGATCCCGATGTCGACTCAGCTGATGCAGCCGTGTCACGGGGCGGCGCGGGTTGTGTCTTCTTCGGCGCAGCCTTCTTCGCTGTCGAGCCCGTGGACGTCTTCTTCGCGGTCGCCATGTGGCAAACCTACCCGACACTCTCGACAGGGGATCAGGCGTAGGACGACAAAGGTTCGCACGTGCACACGAGGTTGCGATCGCCGTACGCAGCGTCGATCCGACCGACCGGCACGTGGTAGAAACGGCCGCCTGCCGGAGAGGCGACCTCGCGTGAGTAGGCCCGGTCCCAGTCGCCCACGAGGTCGTCGATGGTGTGCGGTGCCATCCGGAGCGGACTGTCGTCGACGGCGACACGACCGGCGGCGATCTCGTCGATCTCGACACGAATGGCCGCCATGGCATCGCAGAATCGGTCGAGTTCGACCTTGGTCTCGCTCTCGGTCGGCTCGATCATCATCGTGCCCGCGACCGGGAAGCTGACGGTTGGCGCGTGGAAGCCGTAATCCATCAATCGTTTGGCCACGTCGTCGACCGTGACTCCCGTGGTCTTGGTGATCGGCCGCAGATCGACGATGCATTCGTGGGCCACGAATCCGTTGCTGCCCGTGTAGAGAACGGGGAAGTGAGCCGAAAGTCTCCGAGCGACGTAGTTGGCGTTCACGATGGCCGCCTGGGTGGCTCGCCGCAAACCATCGGGGCCCATCGATCCGATGTACATCCACGAGATGGGCAGGATGCCAGCCGATCCGTACGGCGCCGCCGACACCGGACCCACCACTCCGTCGGTCGAGCCGGGGTCACCCGGCAGGAACGGAGCGAGATGCGAACGAACCGCGACCGGACCGACTCCGGGTCCGCCGCCACCGTGAGGAATACAGAACGTCTTGTGCAGATTGAGGTGACTCACATCGGCCCCGAAGCGGCCGGGTCGCGCCAAACCGACCAGAGCGTTGAGGTTGGCTCCGTCGACGTACACCTGACCACCGGCGTCGTGAACCATCTCGCAGAGTCGAACGATCCCTTCTTCGTAGACACCGTGGGTCGAGGGATAGGTGACCATGATCGCCGCGAGTTCGGAACGGTGCGAGTCGATCTTGTCCGACAGATCGGAGAGATCGACGTTGCCGTCCTCGTCGCATGCGACCACGACGACCTTCATACCGGCCATGACGGCGCTCGCCGCGTTCGTCCCGTGAGCGCTGGACGGAATCAGACAGACGTTGCGATGAGCCTCTCCGCGCGACTGGTGGTAGGCGCGGATGGCGAGTAGGCCGGCGAATTCACCCTGACTGCCTGCGTTGGGTTGCAGGCTCACCGCGTCGTAGCCGGTGATCTCGACGAGCCACGATTCGAGTTGGGTGATCATCTCGCGGTAGCCCACCGAGGCTTCCACGGGCGCGAAGGGGTGAACGTTGGCGAAGGACGACCACGTGATCGGTTCCATCTCCGACGTGGCGTTGAGTTTCATGGTGCACGAGCCGAGGGGGATCATGGTGCGATCGAGAGCCAGATCCTTGTCGGCCAACCGACGCAAGTAACGAAGCATCTCGTGCTCGGATCGATGCACGTGGAAGACCGACGCCGAGAGGATCTCGTCGGCGCGGAGAAGATCGGCGGGCAGCCCGACCCGTCGGCGATCGGCGTCACGGATCTGATCGGGTGACACGACGCGGTCGATCAGCGACGACACGAACGCCGCCAGTTCGTCGACCGTCGTACATTCGTCGACGGTGAGCGACAGCGTCGTCTCGTCGATCGTTCGGATGTCGAAGCCGGCCCTCCGCGTGCGCTCGGCGACGTCTCGAGCCGACTCGGTGGGTCGGAACGCCACGGTGTCGAACCAAGAGTCGTGCACGAGCGCCCAGCCGTGCGCGTCGAGCAGATGAGCGATGATCGAGGCGTGACGCTGCATGCGCCACGCGATACGACGGAGTCCGTCGGGACCGTGCCAGGCGGCGTACAGCCCGGCGATGTTGGCCAGGAGAGCCTGAGCCGTGCAGATGTTGCTGGTCGCCTTCTCCCGTCGGATGTGTTGTTCGCGCGTCTGAAGGGCCAGTCGAAGTGCGGGACGTCCGGAGCGATCGGTGCTCACGCCGACCAATCGGCCGGGGAGTGTTCGTGCATGTTCGTTGGACGTCGCGATGAACGCGGCGTGCGGACCACCGAAGCCCATCGGCAGTCCGAATCGCTGTGCCGATCCGACCACGATGTCGGCGCCGATGGATCCGGGCGACTCGAGGAGAACGAGGGCGAAGGGATCGGCCGCCACGGTGACCACGAAGCCGGCTGCGCGCCACTCGGCGAATCGAGAACGCCACGATCGCACCGCGCCCGACGACGACGGGTACGACACGAGCACACCGAAGCCGCGAGCCAGATCGACGTCGTCGAGCGACGTGACCACGACATCGATTCCGAGTGGCTCGGCCCGGGTGAGCACCACGTTGACGATCTGAGGATGCGTGTCGGCATCGACGTAGAACACGTCGTCGACGTTGCGAGAGATGCGTCGCGCCATCGTCATCGCCTCGGCAGCCGCGGTGGCCTCGTCGAGCAACGAGGCGTTGGCGACCGGCAGACCGGTGAGGTCGGACACCATGGTCTGGAAGTTCACGAGGGTTTCGAGTCGTCCCTGACTGATCTCGGGCTGGTACGGCGTGTAGGCCGTGTACCACGCCGGGTTCTCCAGAACGTTGCGCTTGATCACGGGGGGCGTGATGGTGGGCGAGTATCCGAGACCGATGTAACTGCGGCGAGGAGCGTTGCGAGACGCCAACTCGGCGAGTGCCGCGGTCAGTTCCGACTCGGTGCGCGCTTCGGGCAGACGCAGAGGTTCGGAGGAACGGATCACGGCCGGCACGGCCGCGTCGATCAAGTCGTCGACCGACTCGACGCCGATGACCGTGAGCATGTCGCGCCACGATTCGTCGTCGGAGTTCATCGACGGACCGATGTGACGACGACGGAACGCCGTGGCGTCGTGCAAGTCGTCGAGAGAGGACGTGTCGTGCTTTTTCGTCATGACGAAACCTCTTTCGACCATAGTTCTCGTTCCCGACGCAACAGGGGAGGCAACTAGGTTGCGAACGTGACTTCTCTCTCGTCCCATCCCGTCGCCCTCGACGTCGCCGCACGGATCGCCGCTCCGGTCGGCGCTCTCGGGGGATCGTTCATGCTCGACCCCACCGTCCTCGGCCCGGGAAAGGCCGCCGGCTACCCGGGGGGCTTCTCCTATTACGTGGTCGGCCGTGGGGGAGTGCTCGGGGACGTCGACGCCGATGTGGTGGTCAGCGCTTTCGGATTCTTCGCGCCCGACCTCGTGACGTCGCTCTGGAACGCCGGTGTGAGCGTCGAGGGCGCGCGAGCAGGAGCTCGGCGCTACGCCGAGGGTTGTGCCGCGTGGGGGAGGACTCGCCTGGCCGGATTCGGCGGGGCCGAACGACTGGCCGAGTTGGTGGGTCGGGTCGTCGACGAGGCCGAGGTGGGCGGCTTGTCACTCTTCGCCGGCTGGCGAGCGATGGAGCGCCCCTCCGACCCCGTGGGACGCTGCTATCTGCTCCTGCACGTGTTGCGTGAACTCCGGGGGAGTGCGCATCTTCTCGCCTGTGTGGCGAGTGGACTCACCCCACTCGAAGCCGTCCTCGCCAATCCGACCGGGGGAGCGGCCACGGCGGAACGCTTCGGCTGGAGCGGCCCCTTCGACGCCGATCCGGAAGCCAGCTCACGGTTCGCAGCCGCAGAGGAGC
>JBEDFW010000227.1:0-6740 GCA_041174985.1 Actinomycetota bacterium
ATTCCGCGGTGGGCCTTCGAGAAACTGCCCGGCACCTCCGGAGTTCTCGGCACGCAGATGCAGAGCGTCGGAGAGGTCATGGCCATCGGTCGCACGTTCCCCGAGAGTCTGCAGAAGGCTCTGCGGTCTCTCGAACAGGGTCGCGCCGGCCTGAACGCCGATCCGGCCGAGAAGCAGTACGACGAGTCGACCGACGACGATCTGTTGGCCCGACTCGCCGTTCCCACGCCGGAGCGAATCTTCCAGATCGGTGAACTTCTCCGTCGTGGTGTGTCGATCGAGACGATCCACGAGGCGTGTCGGGTCGACCCGTGGTTCCTCGACCAGATGTCGATCGTCGTCGAGGAGCGAGCCCGTCTCGAATCGACGGAGATGAAGGATCTGTCGAGTCGAGATTGGAAGCGAGCCAAGCGGCTCGGATTCAGCGACGCGCAGTTGGCCTATTTGTGGGGTCGTGGTGAACTCGAAGTGCGAGCGGCGCGACAAGAGGCCGGTGTCGTGCCGACCTACAAGACCGTCGACACCTGCTCGGCGGAATTCGCCGCCGAGACGCCCTACCACTACTCGACGTACGAGGACGAGAACGAAGTTCGTTCGTCGACGCGCCCGCGCGTGGTGATCCTCGGATCCGGCCCGAACCGGATCGGACAGGGCATCGAATTCGACTACTGCTGCGTGCACGCCTCGTTCGCGTTGCGCGATGCCGGATTCGAAACGGTCATGGTCAACTGCAATCCCGAGACGGTCTCGACCGATTACGACACTTCCGATCGTCTCTACTTCGAGCCCCTGACTCGCGAAGACGTTCTCAACGTGATCGAAGCCGAGACGGCGGCATCGGGTGGAACCCCGCCGAAGGTCATCGTGTCCCTCGGCGGACAGACTCCTCTCAAGTTGTCGGGACAGATCCCCAAAGAATTGATCGCCGGCACCTCGCCCACGTCGATCGACCTCGCCGAGGATCGCGAGAAGTGGAACGAACTCTGCGACCGTCTTCGGATCCCTCAGCCGCCCGGTGGAACGGCCGTGACCCTCGCCGAGGCCGAGGCGATCGTCGCGCGCGTCGGATTTCCGGTGCTAGTTCGTCCGAGCTACGTGCTCGGTGGTCGAGCCATGCAGATCGTTCACGATCGAGACCATCTCGCGCGGGCCATGGCCGAACTCACCGGCTTCGGCAGTCTTGGCAAAGAGGGTGGTCTGTCGGCCGAGCGTCCGGTGCTCGTCGACCGATTCCTCGAGGATGCGACCGAAGTCGACGTGGACGCGATCCGCGATCACACCGGCGAGGTGTTGATCGGGGGAGTGATGGAGCACGTCGAGGAGGCCGGAGTTCATTCCGGTGACTCGGCCTGTGCGATTCCGCCGCAGACGTTGCCCTCGTGGGTGGTCGACGTGATCCGGGCCTACACCGAAGCCATCGCCGGAGCTCTCGACGTTCGCGGGCTCATCAACGTTCAGTACGCCGTGGCCGGCACCAATGTGTTCGTGATCGAAGCCAACCCACGAGCGAGTCGCACGGTCCCCTTCGTCGCCAAAGCGACCGGTGTGCCGCTGGCCAAGGTGGCCACGCGAGTGATGCTCGGTGCCACGCTTGCCGAACTGCGAACCGAAGGGCTGTTGCGTCCGTCGGTTCTCGGCGAACAGCGCGTGGCGATCAAAGAAGCGGTTCTTCCGTTCAGTCGTTTCCCCGAGGTCGACACCGCTCTCGGTCCCGAGATGCGATCGACCGGCGAGGTGATGGGCATCGACCGCACCTTCGGCCGGGCTTTCTACAAGGCCGAATTGGCGGCCGGCACGGTGCTCCCCACCAGCGGAACGGTCTTCTTGTCGCTCGCCGATTCCGACAAGCCGGCCGGCATCGTGGTCGCCAAGCGGCTACGCGAACTCGGTTTCTCGATCGCGGCGACCACTGGCACCGCTGATTACCTCGCGCGCTTCGGTATGGCGGTCGACCGCACGGTGGGCAAGGTGAGCGAGGGTCGCGGCGAGACGGCAGTCGATCTCATCGCGAGCGGGGCCATTTCCTTCGTCATCAACACCCCGCAGGGTCGTGGTGGCCGCACCGACGGCGAAGCGATTCGCAAGGCCGCCAACGTGCATCGCGTCTCGTCGGTCACGACCGTCGAAGCGGCTCTCGCCGCCGTGCGCGGTCTCGCGGAACAATGGAACGAACCACTCGACGTGTGCAGTCTCCAGGAGCACCACGGTCGATGAGGCGACGATCATGACGGCGAATGGAGCAACCGGCGAGTTCGACACGCGTGTGAAGGTCGGCGCGGTCGAACTTCCCCATGCCGTCATGACTGCATCGGGCACCTCGGGTCACGGGGCCGAACTCGGCGATTACTTTCCGCTCGACGACATCGGTGCGGTGACGGTGAAGTCGCTGTCGGTGATGCCCTGGGCCGGTAATCCCGCACCGCGTCTGCATCCGCTTCCTGACGGCATGATCAACGCTGTCGGACTGCAGGGCCCCGGTGTCGACGCCTGGTTCGACGAACACTTGGCATCACTCGCGTCGCGCCGGGCGCGAGTCGTCATCAGTCTGTGGGGGCGCACGGTCGACGAATACCGACGTGCTGCGGAGGCTGCCGCGAATCGTTTGGCTCGAGCAAACACCGATCACGTGGTCGCGATCGAAGTCAACCTGTCGTGCCCCAATCTCGAGGGCCGACGCGGCATCTTCGCCCACGACGCCGAAGTATCGGCGGCCGTGTTGGAATCGTGTCGTGGTGTGGGTCGCCCGTGCTGGGCCAAGTTGAGTCCCAACACCGACCGCATCGTCGAGGTCGCGGACGCGGTGCGGTCAGCGGGGGCCGATGCCGTCACCCTCGTGAACACCGTCGTCGGTCTGGTCCTCGACGACGACGGCGAACCCGTCCTCGGCAACGGTGGGGGAGGGCTCTCGGGCCCGATGATTCATCCGGTGGCCCTGCGGGCGGTGGCCGACGTCCGTGCCGCCCATCCCGACCTCGCGATCATCGGCGTCGGAGGGATCACGTCCGGCGCCACGGCGGGCGCCATGCTGCGGGCCGGCGCCCAGGCCGTCCAGGTCGGGACCGCCACCTTCGTCGATCCGCGGGCGACTCACCGCATCGCCCGTGAACTCGTACGTTGGGCTCGCGACCGAGGATTTTCGTCCCTGGCGGCCGTGACCGGCGCTCGGGGGCGGGGTTCGGCCTGACCCGACCGGGCACTATCCACCCGCGACGTCGCACCCAGGGAGTATGTTTCCGACATGGCAACACCTCCGCAACTGACACCCGAACAGCGCGCCGCAGCGTTGGCCAAGGCCGCTGAAGCTCGGGCCGCCCGAGCCGAGATCAAGGTGAAGTTGAAGCAGGGCACCCTCACGGTGGCCGACGCTCTCAACTCGTCCGATCCCAACGTGGGCAAGTTGAAGGTGGTCTCTCTTCTCGAGAGCTTGCCGGGACTTGGCAAGGTCAAGGCTCGCAAGATCATGGAAGAAGTCGGGATCGCCGACAACCGCAAGATTCAGGGACTCGGGGCCCAGCAGAAGAAAGCCCTGCTGGAACACCTCGCCAAGTGATGACGGGGGTCGACGCCGGCCCTCATCCTCGACACCGTCCGCTGATCATCATCGTGTCCGGCCCCGGCGGGGTCGGTAAGGGCACGATCGTCGACGAACTCGTGGCGCGCGACCCGGAGTTGTTGCTGAGTCGGTCGTGGACCACGCGGGACCGTCGGCCCGGTGAACGTGAGGATGCGTACGTCTTCACATCCCGCGACGCCTTCGTGTCCCATCGCGATGCCGGCGGATTCCTCGAGTGGACCGAGTTCCTCGGGAACTTCTACGGCACACCACAACCCGCCCCCGACGCTCGACAGGACCTGGTCCTCGAAATCGAAGTCGATGGGGCTCGACAGGTGAAGTCCTCCCACCCCGAATCGGTCCTGATCTTCGTCCTGCCTCCGTCTCGGGACGAACAGCGTCGCCGCCTGATCGGACGGGGTGACCCCGACGACAAGGTGCAGGCCCGTTTGCGCAAAGCCGAGGAAGAAGAGCCCATCGGGCGAGCCCTGGCCGACCATGTGGTGGTCAACGACGACCTCTCGCGCACGGTCGACGACATGCTGGCCATCATCCGTTCCCGTCGCGAAACCGCCAGTCGGGGCTAGCCTTTGCGCTCTCGGTCCACGCGACCATTCATTTCGACCGCCTCACAGAACGGTGCCCCGGTGACCACCAACGACTCGATGACCCACCCCGCCCTCGAGAACTTGCTCGACAAGGTCGACTCCAAGTTCAGTCTGGTGACCTTGGCTGCCCGTCGTTCGCGTCAACTCCAGGACTACTACCTGGGCGTGACCTCGTCGAAGACGATCCCGCCGCAGGTGCCGTCGTTGCGCAAACTGCTGAGCCTCAGCTTCGAAGAGATCTCAGCCGGCAAGATCGTCCGTATCACCGGTGACGAAGTGCGCGAGCGTGAAGCCGCCGAACTGGCCGCTCTGGCCGATGCGCAAGCACTCGAGTTGGCCCTGCTCACCGACGGCGACGCCGCGGAGGGTGACGACGCCTGACGCGTCGACACGACACGCCATGTCTCGGCCGTTGTCGGGTAAGCACATCGTTCTCGGCGTGAGTGGCGGCATCGCCGCGTACAAGGCCGTCGAGATCTGTCGACGGCTCGTCGATCTCGGTGCCCATGTCTCACCGGTGATGACCGCCGGAGCGGAGAAATTCATCGGGCGCACCACGTTGTCGGCTCTGGCGAGCGAACCGGTTCAGTCCTCGCTCTGGAACGAGTCGTCACCCATTCCGCACACCCGTCTCGGCCAATCGGCCGATCTGGTGCTCGTGGCACCGACGACCGCGCGCGTCCTCTCGGCCTACGCCCACGGTTTGTCGACCGATCTCCTCACCAACGTGCTCATCGCCACGCGTGCTCCGGTGGTCGTGTGTCCTGCCATGCACACCGAGATGTGGGAGCACCCGGCGATTCAGGACAACGTGGCCACCTTGCGTCGTCGCGGTGTTCACGTCGTCGAGCCCGAAGAAGGCCGTCTCGCCGGCGGCGATTCGGGCAAGGGCCGCTTGGCCGCGCCCGACGTGGTCGTCGAAGCGGTGTTGCGCGCTCTTGGGCCGCGCGATCTGGACGGTCGCCGAGTGGTCGTCTCCGCGGGCGGAACTCGCGAACCCATCGATGCCGTGCGGGTGATCGCCAACCGTTCGAGTGGGAAGCAGGGTTACGCCGTGGCCGAAGAAGCTCGGCGTCGTGGAGCATCGGTGACCCTGGTCACCACGGTCGATCGCACGGCTCCCGTCGGCGTCGACGTCGTCGAGGTGGAAACGGCGGCACAGATGCACGAGGCGCTCGAGCGTCTCGCTCCGCAGGCCGACGTCATCGTCATGGCGGCCGCCGTCGCCGACTTCCGACCCGTTCAGTGCGCCTCGGGCAAGATCAAGAAGGACACCGGACTGGCTGAGATCCGTCTGGAGCCGACACCCGACATCCTCGCCGGACTCGGTGCCCGCAAGCGCCCGGGTCAGATCCTGGTCGGCTTCGCCGCCGAGACCTCCCACCTGGTCGAGAACGCCGCCGAGAAATTGCGTCGCAAGAACCTCGACCTGATCGTGGCGAACGACGTGTCGGCGCCTGGTGTGGGGTTCCAACACGACACCAATGCAGTTACCTTCCTGCGACCCGACCAGGCTCTAGAGTCGCATCCGTTGAGCGACAAGCGGGACATCGCCCGGGCGCTGCTCGACATCGTGGCCGGACTGCTCGTCTGATGACGGGCGCTTCGCGCCCCGTTTGAGCGAACACCCGAATACCCGAACACACGAACACCTCGAGCAACGGAGTCTCATGAGCCGCCAGTGGACCTTCACTTCGGAGAGCGTGACCGAGGGTCACCCCGACAAGATGGCCGATCAGATCTCGGATGCCGTCCTCGACGCCATCTTGAGCAAGGACCCGCACGCCCGTGTGGCATGCGAAACCTTGGTGACCACCGGACTCTGTCTCGTCTCGGGTGAGATCACGACCGGCGAGTACATCGAGATCCCCGAGATCGCCCGTCAGGTCATCCGCGAGATCGGTTACGACAATGCCGAATTCGGATTCGACGGCAAGACGTGCGGAGTTCTCGTCGCGCTCGATGCGCAGAGCCCCGACATCGCTCAAGGTGTCGATCGCAGTGAAGAAGTTCGCGCCCGCTCGGGCAGCGACGACCTCGATCTTCAGGGAGCGGGCGACCAGGGAATGATGTTCGGCTACGCGTGCAACGAGACGCCGTCACTCATGCCGCTTCCGATCCATCTGGCCCATCGTCTCGCCGAACGACTCACCGAGGCACGCAAGTCCGGGCAGATCCCGTATCTGCGTCCCGATGGGAAGACCCAGGTGACCTTCGACTACGAGAACGGCCGTCCGGTCCGGCTGCGGACGGTGCTCATCTCCACCCAGCACCACGACGGCATCGACCGTGACACGGTGATTCGCCCCGACCTCATCGAACAGGTGATTCGACCCACGATTCCCGAGCAGTTCGCCAAGGACGACTACGCGGTCTTCGTGAACCCCACCGGCAAGTTCGTGCTCGGAGGGCCGCACGCCGACACCGGCCTCACCGGTCGCAAGATCATCGTCGACACCTACGGCGGTATGGGTCGTCACGGTGGTGGTGCGTTCAGCGGTAAGGATCCGAGCAAGGTCGACCGTTCGGCGGCTTACGCCGCGCGCTGGGTGGCCAAGCACGTCGTGGCGGGCGGGGCC
>JBEDFW010000228.1:0-5398 GCA_041174985.1 Actinomycetota bacterium
ATCTTCAATAGTTGACTGTTTCAGTCGGGTTTCTTCTCGGTAGGCTTTCTCGACCCAGCGTGAACACTGGGCGCACATCGTGACTCGAAAGGACACCCCATGACCCGTCTTTCTGCCCGCCACCTGGCCGGCGCAGCCGCCCTCGCCCTCGTGTTGGCAGCCTGTGGCGGCGACGACAGCGATTCGTCGAGCTCCCCGGCCGAGTCGGCCGCTCCGGCCGGCGGCGACTGCCCGACCATCACCGAGGGAAGCCTCACCATCGCCACTGGCGAGCCGGCCTATTCCCCGTGGGTCGAGAACGACGCACCCGAGAGTGGCGAGGGCTTCGAAGCCGCCGTCGCTCTCGCCGTGGCCGAGGAACTCGGCTACACCGGCGACTCCGTCGTGTGGGTTCGCACCACCTTCGACGAGGCCATTCAGCCCGGCGCGAAGAACTTCGACTTCAACCTTCAGCAGTACTCGATCACTCCCGAGCGAGCCGAGACGATCAGCTTCAGTGATCCGTACTACACGACCAACCAGGCCATCGTGGCTCTCGAAGGGTCACCGGCTATCGGCGCCACCTCGACTGCCGATCTCGTCGACGTGAAGTTCGGCGCACAGGCCGGCACCACGAGCTTGTCGTTCATCACCGACGTCATCAAGCCGAGTTCGGAAGCCTTCGTGTACGACGACAACGCCGGTGCCAAGGCCGCTCTCGAGGCCGGTCAGATCGACGCCATCGTCGTCGACCTCCCGACCGCGTTCTACATCGCCGCGGTCGAGATCGACGGAGCCTCGGTGGTCGGCCAGTTCCCGGCCGATGCCGGTGGCACCACCGATCAGTTCGGTCTGGTGTTCGAGAAGGACAACCCGTTGGTCGGTTGCGTGAACTCCGCCTTGGCAACACTCAAGGATTCGGGCGAGCTGGCCTCCATCGAACAGCAGTGGCTGAGTGACAAGACCGGAGCTCCGGTCATCGCAGTCGGCTGATCGATCCACATTCTCGCGATCGAACGCGACCAACGACTGACATGAGCGATCTGGTGCCCGGGGCGAGCGATCTCCCGGGCACCAGCGCGTCTCCTCCCGATTCGCCCGGCTCTCTCGGTCGGCGACAACTCTTCGAGCGACGTCAACGACGTCGATCGGCACTCATCGCCACCGCGTCGACCGCCGTCGTGGTCACCGCCTTGGTGATCTTCATTCCCAAGACACCCGGCTGGTACAAGGTCAAACGCTCGTTCTTCGACGGGGACGTGTTCGGCGAAACCTTCCCGTTGCTCCTCGAGGCCTTCGTCAAGAACTTGCAGATCTTCGCGTGGTGCACACCGGTGATTCTCCTGTGGGGCCTTCTCATCGCGATCTGCCGCAACGTCCGTACGCCCGCCCTGTTCCCCCTTCGACTCTTCGCCGCCGCCTACACCGACGTCTTCCGCGGCGTGCCCGTGATCCTCACGATTCTTCTCATCGGTTTCGGAGTTCCCGGTCTCGGACTCGACCGTCCCTACAACTCCCCTTACCTGTGGGGATCGGTCGCTCTCGTCCTGGCCTATTCGGCCTACGTGGCCGAGGTGTTCCGAGCCGGCATCGAGAGCGTGCACGAGAGTCAGCGAGCCGGTGCCCGTTCACTCGGGCTGTCGTCGTCGCAGACCATGCGGCACGTGGTGCTGCCTCAAGCAGTGCGCCGCGTCATTCCGCCTCTCATGAACGACCTCGTGTCACTGCAGAAGGACGTCGCGCTCGTGAGTCTCATCGGTCCGATCGAGATCCTTCGTCGCGCCGGTATCGAGAAGTCGAAATTCGCCAACTTCACCCCGTACGTCGGAGCTGCACTCATCTTTCTCGTGCTCACGATTCCCGAGACACGATTCGTCGATTATCTCGTGGCCCGCGAGCGCCGCCGAACCAGTGGAACGGCCGTGCGATGAAACTGGTGATCGATCAGGTGCACAAGCGCTTCGGCGAACGTCGTGTCCTGTCAGGAGTCTCACTCGACGTCGCCGAGAGCGAGGTGATCGCGTTCGTCGGATCATCGGGTAGTGGCAAGAGCACGTTGCTCCGGTGCGTGAACCTTCTCGAGCCGATCGACGAGGGACGCATTCTGCTCGACGGCGACGACATCAGCGTTCCCGGTCTTGCTCCCGATCCGATTCGGCGTCGGATCGGCATGGTGTTCCAGAGCTTCAACCTCTTCCCCCACCTCAGCGTCGTCGACAACGTCGCTCTCGGACCTCGCAAGGTCCTGAAGGTCGACAAGCGAAGCGCCCGAGCCAAAGCACACGAGCTCGTGGCTCGTCTCGGTCTGGCCGATCGGGCCGATGCTTTTCCCGATCAGCTCTCGGGTGGACAGCAGCAACGGGTCGCCATCGCCCGCAGCCTCGCGGTCGAACCCGAGGTCATGCTCCTCGACGAGATCACCTCGGCCCTCGATCCCGAACTGGTGGGCGAGGTTCTCGACGTCGTACGCGAGCTGAAGGCCAGCGGAATGACGATGCTGCTCGCCACCCACGAGATGGCTTTCGCGCGTGAAATCGCCGATCGAGTCTGTTTCTTGCACGACGGACGAATCCTCGAGCAAGGACCTCCCGAGGAACTGTTCACCTCGCCACGCGAACCGCGGACCCAACAGTTCTTGCAACGGGTGATCGACAGCGGTCGACTCTGATTCGATCCGTCGTCGACGAGTCGACGTGACGGATCAGCTCGACGGCAGGACGTAATCGGCGAACCGATCACGCAAGGTCTTCTTCGAGAACTTGCCCACGCTCGTCTTGGGCACCTCGTCGATGAACACCACGTCGTCGGGCAGCTGCCACTTGGCCAAGGTGGGCGCCAGGTATTCGATGATCTCGGCCGGCGTCATGGTGGCATCCTTCTCGAGCACCACACAGGCCAAAGGACGTTCCGACCACTTGGGGTGCGGAACACCGATCACCGCCGCCTCGCGAATCTTCGGATGCGCCATGAGTTCGTTCTCGATCTCGACCGAACTGATCCACTCACCGCCGGACTTGATGAGGTCCTTGGTGCGATCGAGCAGACGAATTCGCCCACGCGCGTCGATCGAAGCGACGTCGCCGGTGCGCAACCAGCCGTCGGCGGTGAAACTCTCCCCCGCCCGCTCGTCGTTGTAGTAGGTGGCGGCGATCCAGTTTCCTCGGCACTGCAACTCACCGCTCGACTCGCCGTCCCACGGAACACTGGTGGTGGTACCGGGTTCGACCACACGACACTCGACACCGAACATGATGCGGCCGACCTGAGTGCGTAGGTCGGCCTGTGCGTCGACGTCGAGCATGAGTTGATCACCGTCGAGATGGCACACAGCGGCGAGCGGACTGGTCTCGGTCATTCCCCAGGCCTGCAGGATGGGCAGACCGGTCTGGGCGCGATACGCCTCCGAGAGGGCACGCGGAACCGCCGAACCACCGCACGGGATGGCGCGCAGATTCGAGGTGTCGCGTCCTTTCAGTTCGGGCAGAACACCCATCCAGATGGTGGGCACACCAGCGGCGACGGTGACGCGTTCGTTCACCACCAGATCGGCGATCGCTTTCGGCGACAGATCGGGTCCGGGCATGACGAGGTCGGCACCGGCCGCCACGGCGGCATGGGCCAGACCCCACGCGTTGGCATGGAACATCGGAACGACCGGAAGAATCGAGTCGCGCTCGGACACTCCGAGACCTTCGGTCATCATGGCCGCCATCGTGTGCAAGAACGTGCTGCGGTGCGAGTAGACGACGCCTTTGGGATTTCCCGTGGTGCCGCTCGTGTAACACATGGATGCCGCGGTGTTCTCGTTCACTTCCACGAAAGTGGCCGGCTCAGCAGTCGCCAACAGTTCCTCGTAGTCGTGACGGGTGATTCCGGCCAGATCGGCCGGTACGTCACCCTTGCCGTCGTCCATGATCACGAGATGCTTCACGGTCGTGAACGTGGGAAGCAGCGGCGCCAGGAGTCCGATCAACGAACGATCGACGAAGATCACTTCGTCCTCGGCATGATTCACGATGTACGTGAGCTGCTCGGGGAAGAGTCGGATGTTGAGCGTGTGCAGCACACGACCGGAGCACGGTGCAGCGAAATACAATTCGAGGTGCCTCGCCGTGTTCCAGGCGAAGGTCGCGACGCGACCCGAGGCACTGATCCCGAGTCGATCGAGAACCGTTCCGACCTTGCGGGTCCGCAGGGCCCAGTCGGCATAAGTGGTGCGATCGATCCCGGTCGCCGTGGCCGTCGTGATGGTCTTGCGTCCGTAGTAGCGCTCGGCCCGATCGAACAGATGCAGAATCGACAACGGCACGTCCTGCATGAGTCCGGCGAAGGCCGGTTTGGTCCGATTTGCGCTCACACGCTCCCCCTCTTCATCGATGCGTCCGGAACGACGCTCACGACACCGACGTCGCCAGGGTAGTCGTCGACCCTAGGATGCAAAAGATGTCGGAGCATGCGCACGTCGCACCGTGGGCACGCCGCGGCGTTCTGATCGCCTCGGGCATCTTGTTCGCCCTCGGTACCTTCGGCTCCAACATCGGGCCGGCATGGGTCGACGAGCGCCCGGTCTTCGTCCTGGCTCTGTCGTCCCGGAACCGCAACCTGTTCGGTTCGGTGCCGTACATCGACGCTTTGCCCTACAGCCTCATCGGTTTCGTCCGCATCTTCGTCGCCGCCGTGGTCCTCTTCTACCTCGGCCGGTGGTACGGACAACGCGCCATCACCTGGACCGAGACCCGGATGGGCGAATTGCCAGCGATCTATCGCTGGTTCCAAACCGGAATCGACCGCGCTGGCTGGCTGCTCGTGATCCTGATGCCCGGCAGCAACCTCGTCTGCATCATGGCCGGCCATCGTCGGATGAATCCGCGACTCTTCGTTCCCCTGGTCTCGCTCGGCATCGTCATCAAATTGGCCGTGCTGCGCGCCGCCGGCAAAGCCCTGGAAGACCAGATCAAATCGTTCCTCGACTGGATCGAGCGCTACCAGTGGTGGGTGGTCGGCGCCCTGTTCGCCGTGTCGTTCCTGCAGTCGAGCCGGCAGGCCCGCCGCTCGATCCCCGATGTGATCCACGAGATCGAGCACCCGACCGATGATTCCGATCCTTCGCCCGATCCCGATCGTTCACACGACTAGGCGCACCAACTCCACCTCCCGTAGATTTCGGGCGTTCATTCACTCGAAGGAGACACCATGGCGATCAAGGTCGGCGACACGATTCCCAATTCCACTCTGCGCGTTCTCGGCGCCGACGGCATGCCCAAGCCCGTCAACGCACACGACGTGATCGGCTCGGGCAAGGTCGTCTTGTTCGCCGTTCCGGGTGCGTTCACACCGGGTTGTTCGATGATCCACCTCCCGGGCTACGTGAAGAATCGCGCCGCCCTCGAGGCCAAGGGCGTGAAGACGATCGCGTGCG
>JBEDFW010000229.1:0-7012 GCA_041174985.1 Actinomycetota bacterium
AGTTCGACGTGCATGGGCCCCTCGGACGAGTACGTGAATCGCAGCGGAATCTCGACGGTCCCGGCGTCGGGCAACCAGACCGTCTGGGCGCGTTCCTGCAACGAACACCATGTCAGTCCGAGGGAATCACCCATCTCGGTCATCGCCCGGTCGATGTCGGGCACTCGCACTCCGAGGTGGTAGGCGCGGGAGAAATCGATCATGGTGACGTCAGATCCGCCGTTGGCGGCCTTCCCAATACGGGGCGCGCAAGGGAGCCTTCTGAATCTTTCCGGTTCCGGTACGCGGGATCATGTCGATGAAATCGACCGATCGCGGCGCCTTGTACCCGGCGAGCAGGCGTCGACAATGTGCGATCAATTCGGCCGCCAACGAGTCGGAGGCGACCTGATCGTCCACGAGTTGAACGACGGCCTTCACGCTCTCTCCGAACTCTTCGTCGGGTACACCGATCACGGCGACGTCCTCGACGGCGGGATGCGAGGCGAGAACTCCCTCGATCTCGGCCGGATAGATGTTGACGCCACCACTGATGATCATGTCGATCTTGCGGTCGGACAGCCAGAGGTAGCCGTCGACGTCGATGTATCCGACGTCTCCGGTCGTGAAGACTCCCGGTTCGAGGTGAGCGGCCTTCGTCTTCTCCTCGTCCTTGTGGTACGTGAAGTCGGTTCCCATTTTGTTGCGGAAGTAGAGAGTGCCCTCCGCACCCTGTGCGACGCGTTGACCGGCGTCGTCGACCACGATCACTTCGACCGTCTCGAGGGGGCGACCGACGCTCCCCCCTTTGGCCAACCATTCGTCGGCCGGGATGATCGAGATGATCGAACCCTCGGTCGATCCGTAGTACTCGGTGACCTTGGGCCCCCACCATTCGATGAGGCCACGCTTCACCGCCGGTGGACACGGTGCGGCACCGTGCCACGCGACCGCGAGTGACGACCCGGAGAACGACGACTTCACGTTCTCGGGAAGGTCGAGGAGTCGCTTCATCTGAGTGGGCACGAGATGAACGTTCGTGCACGAATGGCGGTCGATCAGGTCGAGAACACCTGCCGAGTCGTACTTGTGTTGCATCACGACGGCCGATCCGTTGATCATCGGCAGGAACGAGAAAGCCCATTGCGCCGAGTGGTAGAACGGTCCGCACAAGAGAGTCCGTCCGGGTGTCGGCACGAAATTGGCGAAACCGCCCGCCACCAATTTCATGATGTCGGGAGTGACCGCCATCCCGCCCGACAGGGCACCGCGCACGCCCTTGGGACGTCCGGTCGTTCCCGACGTGTAGAACATCGGACCGCCGAGCAATTGGTCGACCGGATCGCTCGGATCTCCGTTCGCGATCACGTCCTCGAAGTCCACGAAACGCGCATCGGAACGGATGTCCGAACCGGAAGCGGTGCGCAGTCCGATCACGTGCTTCACACCGGAACTGCGTTGATCGACGAGGGCCGCACCGACCGCCTCACCGAAACGTTGGTCGACGAACACGGCGACGGCATCGGAGTCAGCGAAGACGTAAGCCAATTCGTCGGCGACGAAGTGCCAGTTGACGGGCACGTAGGTCCACCCTCCGTGCGCGCAGGCCTGGGCGATCTCGAACCACTCGCACTGGTTCCCGGCGATCACGGCCACCGTGTCACCAGCCGTGAGACCCCGTGAGCGCAGCCCGTTGACGAGACGATTGACCCGTTCGTCGAGTTGGGCCCAGGTCACTGTTCGGTCTTCGTCGACGAGCGCCAGATCGCCACCGCGTTGGGTGGCCTGGTCGCGAGTGAGAGTTGCCATCGGTCGACTCCTCGTCATCGGCCCGGGCGGGGAACCATCCGCCACGGAATGTCGAAATTCTCCTGCCCGGTCGCGTACAGGATCCGCTCGGAGATCCGCCAGCCGTTCGCAGTTCGCACGAAACGATCGTGGTACTGACCCCACAGGATCGCATCGGGTCGTCCGTCGGCGAATCGGTGCCAGGCAGTCACGTAGGTGACTCCACGAGCCACGTCGGCTCCGTCGAAGTCGATCTCGATGTTGGACACCTGATGGTGCGTGGACGCGAAGTTGGGAAGACCCGACACGAGGCCGGCGACGATCACGTCTCCTCCTCGACGCGGACCGCCCATACCGGGTCCGTAATCGACGACGCACTCGGCGCTGAAACAGGTGTCGAGCACGTCACGGTCGATCGAGTCGACACCTCGGCAATACCGATGGATCAGATCGGTGATCGCCTGTCGATCGAGGAGGACTCGGGATTCGTCGCCAGCCATCAGCGCGACAGGATCGTCACACCCGAGATACCCGGCGCGCCGTAGACGTGGGTGTACGCCACCCGCGGATCGTTGGGCACCTGACGGGCGCCGGCGTCACCGCGCAACTGGAGGACGTTCTCGTACACCTGACGCAGACCGGACGCACCGATCGGCTCTCCGTTCGCCAGACAACCTCCGTCGGTGTTGACCGGGAACTTGCCTCCGATCTCGGTTTCACCGGCCTGGATCATCATCTCCTGCTCACCGTGTTCGCAGAATCCGTTCTCGGCCATGTGCATCACCTCGGCGCCGGCCTCGGTGTCCTGCAGCTGGGCCAGGTCGACGTCCTCGGGACCGATTCCGGCCATCTCGAACGCCGCCTTCGACGCGTCGACTGTCGGTCCGGCGTTGTGTTCGAGGGCGATCGACGGCGCGAGAACCTCGAACGATCCGAAACGACGACTGCGGACGACGGCTGCTCGCAGATAGATCGGCTTGTCGGTGTAGAGATGGGCCTTGTCGGCCCGACACAGGATGAGGGCCACGCCACCTTCGCCCGGATTGCAGAACATGTACTGCGTGAGCGGGTACGACAGCATCGGCGAATTGGCGATCTCTTCTTCGGACAGCGGTTTGCGGCGCCAGGCCATCGGATTCTGCGATCCGTTGCGGAAGGCCTTCGACGCGACCTTGGCCAGCGTCGAATTGGTGATGCCGTACTCGTGCATGTAGCGGTTGATCTTCATGCCGAAGAACTGGGTGGTCAGAGCGAGACCACTGGCTCCGTACCAGTCACCCAGACCCGAACCCTTGGTGTTCACGCGGAACGCGCCTCTCTCGTGCTTGTCGAAACCGATGGCGATGCCGAGGTCGAAGACTCCGGAGCGAATCGTGTTGTAGGCCGAGAAGAGAGCCGAACCGCCGGTGGCGCAGCCGTTCATGACGTTGATGAACTGCAGCCCGGTCAGACCGAGGAGCGACACCATCGTGTCGGCGGCTCCTGCGGCCATCGATCCCCCGAAGGCGAACTGCATGTCGTCCCACGACGCGCCGGCATCGGCCAGAGCGCGACGGACGGCGATGACACCTTGATCCATTCCGGACACGCCCTCGGTCCGGCCGAATTCGTGCATACCGATTCCGACGATTGCGACATCGATGCTCATGATCTCCTCTTTCGACTTTCGAACGACTCGTGACTCGGACTCACGCGACCGGCGCGAACGCGAAGGTGACGACTTCGTCACCCTTGTCGTCGGTGGTGAGCGGAACGATGACCAGTTCCATGTCCATTCCGATCTTCAACTTCTCGGGGTCGGCTTCGGTGAGCCGTGCCTCGACCTTCACTTCGCCGGGGAGTTCGACGTAACCCACTCCGAAGGCGCGGAACGTCTTCGGATCGGCGTCACCGGCGTAAGGCGGAGCCTTGGGTGGGAAACCCTGGATGGTCCACGTCCACAACGTGCCACGGCGACCGAGGGTCACCGTCTCGGTGGTGTCGCCGCTGCACTTCGGACAGCTCGACTGAACCGGGAACATGTGATTGCCGCAGGCGACACATCGGCTGCCGATCAGCGACGGCGCGTCGGACGGCCACGTGAACACACCTTCGGCTACTGGCACTCGCGCCATCTCTACCCCCGTACGACTCCCCGACCCCCGCTGACGGTGGTCGTCGTGAAGCCGAACCCTAGTGCTGTGGAGTCGCTCGGGCGATGCCGGGACGGACCCGCGTTCGGGCCACGACTACGGTGAGGCCATGTCTCGTCTTCCCACCTCGTCGGCTCAGATCTCTCCCGCCTGGCTCACCGAGCAGTTGCGGGCTGCCGGAACGATCGATGCCGGCACCGAAGTCACCCGGATCGACGGCGACACCGTCGGCCCCGGAATCGGCTTCATGGGGGAAGTCGGACGAGTGTCGGTGTCGTACTCGGGCGGTCGGGGTCCGGCCACGATGATCTGCAAGATCCCGACCCAGGACCAGAACGTCCGAGGTCTTCTCGCTGCGGCCCGTGTGTTCGAGCGCGAGGCCCGGTTCTACACCGACGTCGCACCCGCCCTCGACGTCGTCCCGCGGGCCTATGCCGTGGCCGCCGACTACGAGAACGACGACTTCGTCCTCGTCCTGCAAGACCTCAGCCACTTACGAGTCGGAGATCAGGCCGCCGGGGTGAGCGAGAAGGATGCTCACGCCGCCATGCGGGCCGCGGCTCGTTTGCATGCTCGCTATTGGCAGAACGACGAATTGGCCGCCATCGACTGGATGCCGATGGCCAACTCCGAGGGCATGAAGATCGGTCGCGAGGTCTACAAGGCCTCTCTTCCCGGCTTCCTCCAGGTTTTCGCGCACGCCGTCGACTCCGACATGGTGCCGATCATGGAGCAGTTCGGCGACAACGTGCATCAACTGCTCGACCGAGTGGCGGCAATGCCCAACACGGTCGCGCACTTCGACTATCGCCTCGACAACTTGTTCTTCGACGACACCGCCGATCGCGTGTGGATGATCGACTTTCAGACCTCGAGCAAGGGTGGTGGAGCGTACGACATCGGTTATTTCATGAGTCAGAGCGTGCCGGTCGACGTTCGGCGTCGTTGCGAGGACGCACTGTTGCACACGTACCACGACGAACTCACGTCACTCGGCGTGAAGAACTATTCCTTCGAGCAGTTCTTCCAGGACTACCGCGTGGGTGTTCTCTACGGTTGGATCATTCCGGTCTATGCCGTCGGAACGCTCGACTCGTCGAGCGAGCGAGCGATGAAACTCTGGACCGAGGTCATCGTGCGCGCTCAAGCGGCCATGCGCGACCACCACGTGGCCGACCTGTTGCTCTGATCGTCGACCGACTCGAATCGCCCGACGTCGGATCAGGCTTCCGGCAACGGGAAGTGCAGTCCGGGAATGCCCGGCGCGAGCGCCTCGTACCAATCGGGGCGCGGCTGCACACCCGGGTATCCCTTGCCGACCTTGGCCGCGTCGCCCTTGTTCCACTCATGATGGATCGGCGGAATCTGGTAGTAGCCGTTGGCCGCGTTGGTGCCACCGTCGACGAGGAGGTCGTGCCCGGTGATGTAACTCGCGGCATCCGATGCCAAGAACATGACGGGGGCGACGATCTCCTGGAGTTCGCCGATACGACGCATCGGCGTGCGACTGGCGATCCACTTGTCCATACCGAGACCTTCGAGAGCCGGGCGGACCATTTCGGTCATGATGAATCCCGGCGACACCGAGTTCACGCGCACGCCGCGATCGGCCCATTCGCACCCGACCTGAGCGGTCACGTTGCGCAGACCACCCTTGGCGGCGGCATAGGCGATGATGTTGCTCTCGTTGGCGCCACTACCCATGATCGAGCAGATGTTGACGATCGAACCCGAGCCTCGGGTGAGCATGTGGTGTCCGACTTCGCGCAGGAACATGAACGCGCCGGTGAGGTCGATCGACAGGATCCAGTTCCAGGTGGCCGTGTCGTAGACCTCGGCCGACAGTCCGCGCAGATCGCTCACACCGGCGTTGTTCACCAGGACGTCGATCTTCCCGTGTTCGGCGATACCCGTGCTGACCACTCGCTTCACGTCGTCTTCGACGGCCACGTCACCAGTGACGACGGTGACCTTCGAGCCGAGCTTTCGCAAGCGCTCCGCCACGGCGTCGAGAAGTTCCTTGGAGCGGGCGGTGAGAACGAGATCGGCACCCTCCTTGGCGAAACCTTCGGCGAAACCCTCGCCGAGCCCGTACGAGGCTCCGGTGATGAGAACGGTCTTCCCGGTGAACTGGCCCATGTCTTCCCCCTGTGGTCGGTCGAGTCGTCAGAGGATCGTAGAGCCCTACTCGCCGAGTGACTGCACGGGAAGATCCATGTGCACCAGAGCGGCCAGGTATCGCTCGACGTCACCCACGAGGTCGGCCGCTGCCATCTCCTCGCGGGTCCGTCGACTTCCGAGCAGACGCAGGCACTCGAACGGGGTCGCACGCAGGGTCACCCCGACCTCTCCGTCTCCGACGCGGATGCGTCGACCGCCCATCTCCACGACGATCGCCCCGAGACCGGCCTTACGAAGATCCCCCTTCACCAGACGCAGTCCCAGTTCGGCCGCCACCCGCACCGCCTCGATGTCACGGGAGTCGAGATCACCGAGCGCATTGCGCAAGTCGAACTCGTGAACGATCAAGTCGTAGACGAGGCCCCAGAACGCCTTCGGAGAGGCGGCGATCATCGGCTCGAACCTCGCGCTCGCCGACGCCCACTCCGAGAGCACGTCGCCGATCGGACGCGAGCGACGCTCTTCGACCTGTCGATCGACCCAGAGTTGCGCGTCCCCCGACGGAGAGTTCCCCGACGAGAGATCGACGGCGATGCCGGTGACGTGTGCGACGAGATCGTGCACCGTCCAGGCCGGACAGGCACCAACGATCGTTCGTCGTCGATCGTCGCTGGCTGCTTCGACGAGAGTCGACATGCGTTCGCGTGAGGCACGGTATTCGGCGGCCAACCGTTCTCCGTCGTACTGCGGAATCTCCTCGTCACTCATCCTCGTTTCCCTTCTCCCGTGAATCGGTCGTCCATGAAGCGATGCAACCCGACCGCACATCGCGCCACGTGCTCGTCGGGAGCCGCCCAACCGCTGGTCGACGGCGCCTCGACCGACCACGGGACCACCGAGCCCGAGGCGCGCACGATCGACAGGATCTCGGCGACGCGCATCTCACCGTCACCGGGTGCACGCCTGTGAGCGAGACAGTCGGTGTAGTAGTC
>JBEDFW010000230.1:0-6142 GCA_041174985.1 Actinomycetota bacterium
GACCGGAGTCGTGCTCGACGCGACGTTCCGACTCATCCCGATCGAGACCAGTCGGTGCATCGTCGACACCGTTCGCTGCCGGGATTTCGACGAACTCATCGGTGAGATGTCGATCGGTGACGACGACGTGCGCTACTCGGTGTCCTGGATCGATCTGCTCGCCACCGGACGCAATTTCGGCCGAGGAGTCCTGTGGCGCGGGGATCACGCCGCGAAGTCCGATCTCTCACCGGCCGACGCCGCCGACCCGCTGGCGTATTCGCCGCGTCGGATCGGCTCGGTCCCTCCGGTGGTACCCGGCCGCGGTCTGGTCAATTCCCTCACCTCACGTGTCTTCAACGAAATGTGGTTGCGCAAGGAACCGCGTCGTCGACAGGGGACCGTGAAATCGATTCCGTCCTATTTCCACCCGCTCGACTCGATTTCGTCGTGGAACCGGCTGTACGGGCGTTCGGGTTTCGTGCAGTACCAATTCGTGGTCCCGTTCGGTGAAGAGGATCGATTCCGCTCGATCGTCGAGCGCATCGTCGCCTCGCGTCTGGCCAGTCCCCTCGTCGTGCTCAAGCGTTTCGGCGCGGCCAATCCGGCCCCCCTGAGCTTTCCGATGCCGGGCTGGACGTTGACCGTCGACATGCCGGCCGCGGGTGACGGTTTGGCCGAGTTGATGCACTCTCTCGACGAGACGGTGCTCGAGGCCGGTGGACGTCATTACCTCGCCAAGGATGCATCGACCACGGCCGCGGTCATCCGCGCCGGATATCCGCGACTCGACGAATGGCGTGCGACCCGCCACCACTGGGATCCCGATCGCGTCTTCACGAGCGATTTGGCCCGCCGACTGGAACTGGTGTGAACCCCATGGACAACGCAGTGCACGAACCTCGAAACATTCTCGTCCTCGGAGGAACCAGCGAGATCGGCGTGGCCATCGCCCGACGACTCATGGCTCCGGGTACCGCTTACGTCGGGCTGGCCTGTCGTCGTCCGGACGCGGCGGACATGGCGGTGTCGTCGTTGGCGCGACCGGGAGTCGTGGTGGAAGCACTCGAGTTCGACGCGACCCGACTCGACGCGCAGGCTCCGCTGCTCGATCGGGTGACCGCGACGCACGGCGACCTCGACGTCGTGGTGCTGGCCTTCGGCCAACTCGGCGATCAGGCGATCTTCGACGACGATCCGCAGTCCGCCGCCGCTCTCGTGAACGTCAATTACACCGCGGCCGTGGCCGCCTCGCTCGAAGTCGCACGACGATTGCGACAACAGGGGCACGGGAGCCTCGTCGTGCTGTCGAGTGTCGCCGGTGAGCGAGTCCGCAAGGCGAATTTCGTCTACGGGTCGTCGAAGGCCGGCCTCGACGGATTCGCACAGGGACTCGGTGACTCACTCGAAGGTTCGGGTGCGCGAGTTCTGATCGTTCGCCCCGGTTTCGTGCATTCGGCCATGACGGCGGGTCTGAAGCCGGCTCCGTTCGCAACCACGCCCGACGTGGTCGCCGACGCGGTCGTGAGCGGCTTGCGTCACGGTCGCCGGATCGTATGGGCGCCGGGAATCCTGCGTTGGATCTTCATGGTGCTTCGGCACGTGCCGCATCCGATATGGCGGCGACTGCCGCTGGGTTGAACCCTTCTCCTTCGGGAGCCGGTCGTCCGTAACAGGTCGGAGTGCAGGTGCCGTCGGGTCGAGGCGGAACGGGTGTCAAGACTTCGACGGCGTAATCGACGGTGCCGTCGTAGGGCGGGTCGTATGGTCCGATGTCGTCGCCGCGCTCGCATCGCTCGTAGATGCGGGCCAGGTCGACTTGATAGGAACCTCGTAGACAGAAGTTTTCTTCGACGATCTGATTGGGGACGTCGGAGCCGAAGACGATCGATTCGTTGGGTTCGATCCATTGGCTCCAGAAGCGCGTGAGGATCAGCCAGTCGGCGCTGGCGACGTCGTCGGCGAGTCGTGAGCCCTCTCGGTTGGCGAGACCGGGATCCATTTCGATGAAATAGGTCGCCGGATCGAGGTCGGGGAAGAGGAAGTAGAAGAAGGCGTCGCTGTAGGCGGTTTGACGAAGATCGACCGGGCCGACGAAGAGTCGATCGCCGGGTTCGGCCCACGCATCGAGGTCGCGAGTCACCTCCACGCTCGCCAACCACGGTCGATAGTCGCCGAGATGGAACTCGCGTCCGTCACGTTCGACGGTCAAAGTGTCGAGGTCGCCACTCAACGTGTCGGTGACGTAGCCGAGGTACGTGCGGGCGGTGAAGGCCGGGATCAGGAGAAGAATTCCGACCACGACCGACGCGACGGCGATCACCGGACGTGGACGGCGTGAGCGAATGCGCCACAGGTCGGCTGCGACCACGACCAGAAGAGGAAACGAGACACACGAGACCCAGTTGAAATGAGCCGAGTCGGGGCGTTGTAGGGCCTGAGGCAGCAGGCCGACGCCGAACAATCCGATCGCCGTGAGCGTTTCCGAGCGACGAGATCCGACGAGGGGAGACGTCGCGGCGCGAGGTGTGATGCGTCGAGCAGCGACCACGACACCGATCGCGACGACCGGTAGGAGGAAGAACCAGACGACGAGTTGTTTGGGAGTGCCGAGCGCGGGCAATCCCCACCACGGAGCGAACTTCTCGCCGATCACCTGAAGGGCACCGTCGAGATGATCCCAGCTCGGGGGGCGAGGCAACTCGCGACCACCGCGCAGATCGAGGACGGGTTCCACGAACATTCCACGCCACATCGCCGACGGCCCGGCTTGGACGAGATGGACGACGAGAGACGAGCAACCGATGACCACTCCACCGATCCAGAGCCGCAGTCGGAGGCGCGGGCTTCTCCACCACATCCATCCGTGGGCGAGAGCGACGGCGATCACGAGGTCGGGTCGAAACGTCAGGGCCAGCCCGGCGAGAGCACCCGACACGAGGTGAGCCCAACGGCTGTTCTCGTTCTCGTGTGCATGGCGAGCGATGACGACCGACCAGACGCCGAGACCGACCGCCCCGGACCAGGCGAGTGCCTGGAGCCCGATGGGCGTGAAGACGAAGAGGGTGGAGACGAGAGCGACCGCCGTGGCCAATCGGCGTCCCCAGGGTCGGGTCAACGCGTAGAGACCGGTCACCACGAGGAGGTGTTGAACGAGGCCGAAGGACCGTTGCGCTTCGAGGGTGACGTCGAACAGTCGGTACCAGAGCGACAGCAGATGCAGTGAGCCGGGGCCGTAGAGATGAAGGAAGTCGACGTTGGCGACGTCGCCGCGCAGGACCCGCTCGGGGAAGACGAGCATGAAACCCTCTTCCATCGTCGAGCCGACGGCCCGGTACAGGGCCGGGAGCGACAGGGCGATCCAGCCACCGATCACGGCAAGTGGGCCCAGATCGAGAAGCAGGCGTGAGCGCCGTGGACGAGAGAGTGGCTTCCCGTCGACGAAAGTCGCTTCGGGGTCGGCGACGAGTGGTGGCTCGGCGCTCGACACGGCGAGTGTTCCCAGGCGCCGTCGTCGGACGCGCAGGTACAGCGGCCAGAAACCGGCTGCAGCGAGGATGCAGAGCACGGGTTCGGCGGGCACGCGGAAGCGTGTCGTGCCGTAGGCGTACGCCGCGGTGAGGGTGACGCTCACGATCTGGGCGACGAGAGGAAGCACGGGGCGTCGGTGGCGTCGCAGCGACACGACTCCGGCGATCGATCCGGCGACGAGTCCGTAGTACATCACGAGTCCGGCTCGTGCCGCGTTGCGATTGCGACCCTCCACGGGTGCGAGATCGGCGTTCTGCCACGGGCGGAAGAGATCCCACTGGCGTAACACCCGCGCGGTCACGACCTTGGGCAGTTGACCGGCGTTCTCTCGCGCGTACTCGAAACCGATCTCGCGCCAGAAGAGAGATTTCGCTGCCTCGTCACCGGTGGCGTCGATTCCCTGATCGCGCAAACGCTGTTGGCAATCCCATTGCCAGAAACCGAGGAAACTTCCGCTGTACGTGTCATCGCAGTTGGCGTAGACGAACAACTCGTTGCCGTTCGTCGACAACGGAACGAAGTCGTCGAAGGAGCGCAGATTGCGGATCATCCACGGAGCGAGGACCACGATGCAGGCGACCGCCGCTGCCGCGAGCTGCAACAATCGACGTCGCCAGGGAAGGTCGCGCCGCATGAGGATCCACGGCGTGATGACGAGAACCGACAGGAGCAGCCCTTCCCCCCGAGTGAGCGCGGCGAGGGCGGTGGTCGCACCCATGGCGAGAGCGAGCAGCGGAATCGGACGTTCTCGCCATCGATAGGCGAAATACACGACGGCCAACGTGAAGAAGGCCATCAGCCCCTCGGGGAACAAGACACCATCGACCAGCCAGAGATTCGGATAGATCGCGGCCAACCCGCCCGCGATCAGCGCGATCGGCGTGGATCGATCGGGGGGAGCGACGCGCCGAGCAACCAGCATCGTGAGAGCGACCACGCCCGTGCCGATGAGGATCGACAACAATTTGTGGTCGACGTACGTCGATCCACCGAGGCGCGACGAGAACGAGAGCACCACCGGGTAGAGCGGACCGTGGAGGGCACTGGCGAACCAGTCCTGGTGTGCGATGAAGTTGAGTGGCTCGGGGAATCCACCACCGCGGGCGAGAATGTTGGCCGTGGCATGGTAGAAGAGCGGATCGCCGCCGTCGGTCCGTGTGGGAGCGACCGACAACAGCGTCGCGAAGCGAACCACGAATGCACCGGCACTGATGGAGAGTGCGCTGACGGCGAAACTCGGAAGCGTCCACCTGCGATCGCGGAGTCGCGACGTCACGATCGAGCCGATGGTCACGATGACGAGACCGACGGCCACGGCGAGCACGAGGCTCCAGAGCAGAGTGGGCAGGATCGGTCCGTCGAGGAGCAGGACTCGACCTCGCGTTTCGACGACGCGTTCGACGTGCTGTCGGGCCACGACGTCGATCGCCGTGTCGCCGAGAACCACGCCTCCGAAGATCGTGGCGACGACGGGAATCGACGGAACCGGAATCGACGAGACCAGAGTCGAGGTGACCGGTGACCGTCGGGACACCGGACCGTAGGCGAGCGCGCCGAGCAGAACGAGTCCGACGTACGGTGCGATCGATGCGCCGGGCCACGACCCGCCAAAGCCGAGGAGCGACACGGGTGCCCCCGATCCTTCGGGATGAACGGCCACGATGACCATCGCCGCCGCCAACCATCCGGCGTAGATCACGGCGACGCGATGCCGGACGTCGTCGAACTGTCGGACGACCAGCAGTCCGAGGGCGAGAAGTCCGAGCACTCGAACGTGAACCAGTGCCGACGGCCAGTCGGCGCCGACGTCGGCCAGGCGGAAGGCCGGTCCGGCCAGGGCACTCAGCAACGCAACGACCCAGATCGGGTGGCGGGTGGCGGCGCGTTCGGGCATATGAAGAACCGGTGGACGGTGTCGACCGATCTTAGGGTTCGGCCCCGACGGAGTTTGGTACCGTCGATCCGATGGTCGATGAGGGTCCGAGTGGGCGTCGTCGCTGGCCGTGGGGCCTGATCGCCGCATCGGTGGCCGTCGCAGTCGTGGCGCTCTGGTGGTGGTGGCCGGGACTGTCCGGTGATCCCGACGACATCGACGTGCACGTCGTGACCGCCTTCGACGAGGTCGGCTCGACCGAGACCAGCGAGTCGATCGACCGACGACTGCGTGAGGAGGGATTTCTGATCGAACGCGGTCGAGCTCCCGACGACTGGTGTGACGCCGCCGACGCCGTGGCCGAGAGCGACTCGGTCGGATCGCGACTCGTCGTGTGGGCTCCGGAACGCGGAGACTGCGCCGCCGACACCGTTGTCGAGCGGCTGGTCGTGGTCGCAGATGGTCGCCGGTTGGTGGTCGTTCGACTTCCGGGTGATGACGACGAACTCGCCGCGGAGTTCGAGCGGCGGAACGTCACGGTGGTCGACACCGAACGGCTGCTCGGTGAGCCCGGAGAATCGATGGAGTGCCTGTGGTGGGAGGACTGTCCCGAGGAGGGCGTCGTCGAACCCTGGATCGGCGGGAGTCTCGGTCCGATCGGCGGCGAACGCGTGGCGCGCATGATCGTGACCGACGTTCTATGAGCATGCTTCGCAGCGTCCATGGTCGTGTCATGGGGTGGACCGACGATCGGCCGAT
>JBEDFW010000231.1:0-4076 GCA_041174985.1 Actinomycetota bacterium
GCGTCGACCCATTGAGCGACGCGAAGGGACAGAGAAACTGGTCGAGTCATCGGCATGCCCGAATGTGGACACGACGACGGGCGCGGGGCGACGAACTACGGCAGGGCGACTTCGAGTTCGGACGCCGCCTGGACCACTCGGGTTCCGAAACGACGTCCGGGCTGAGTCGACAAACGCTCGATCGGACCGCTCACACTCACGGCGGCCCGCAACTCGCCTCGCGGATCGCGCACGGGTGCGCTCACTGACGCGACTCCGGCCTCACGTTCACCGACCGACTGGAGCCAACCGTTCCGTCGCGTCGATTCACCCAACAGCACGTGGCCAGCCGATCCGGCATCGAGTGGAAGGAGCGAACCCTCGGGCACGATCCAGCGCAGACCATGTGGTGACTGCAACGACAGAACACATCGCCGATCGTCGCCCTCGCGCACGTAGAGCTGCACGCTCTCGCCGGTGTCGACGCGGAGTCGTTCGAGGATCGGACGAGCGAGATCGGCCAGCGAATCGGTGGCCTCGGCGCCGCGACCGAGGGTGACGAGCCACCGACCGAGTGCGTATCGGCCGTCGTCGGTTCGGCGCACGAGCCCGTGCGTCTCGAGTGCGGTGGCCAGACGATGGGTGGTGGCACGTGGCAAATCGCAATGTCGCGTGAGATCGGCCAACCCGAGGGGGCCGTGCTCGAGCAACACGCGCCACACCACGACTGCTTTGTCGAGGACGCCGACCCCCGATACGCTTTCCATACGGCGAGATTACCGTCCCACTATGTGAGACGCACGTCCGCCCCGACCAGTGAGGAAACATGACCGCACCGCTGACCCTCCCCCAGAAGGTTTGGGACCAACACGTCGTCCACTCGGCTCCGGGTGAACCCGACCTCCTCTACATCGACCTTCATCTCGTCCACGAGGTCACGAGTCCGCAGGCGTTCGACGGTCTGCGCCTGACCGGCCGCCCGGTTCGCCGTCCCGATCTCACGGTGGCCACCGAAGACCACAACGTGCCCACCGAGAACATCCACCTTCCCATCGCCGATCCGATCTCGGCGCGCCAAGTCGAGGTCATGCGAGCCAACGCTCGTGAGTTCGGCATCGACTTGTTCTCGATGGGCGACTCTCGCCAAGGGATCGTGCACGTCATCGGACCAGAGCAGGGTCGCACACTGCCCGGCATGACGATCGTGTGCGGTGACAGCCACACCGCCACTCACGGTGCGTTCGGCGCCCTCGCTTTCGGTATCGGAACGAGCGAAGTCGAGCACGTGCTCGCCACGCAGACTCTTCCGCAGAGCCGACCGAAGTGGATGTCGATCGACGTCGACGGAGTGCTTCCTGAGGGCGTGACGGCCAAGGACGTCATCCTCGCGATCATCGGACGCATCGGAACCGGTGGCGGAATCGGTCACGTGATCGAGTACCGCGGATCGGCGATTCGCTCGTTGTCGATGGAAGGTCGCATGACCGTGTGCAACATGAGCATCGAAGCCGGCGCCAAGGCCGGACTCATCGCACCCGACGACACCACGTTCGCCTACCTGGAAGGGCGTGAGTTCGCTCCGAAGGGTGCGAAGTGGGAGCAGGCCCTCGATGCCTGGCGTGCGCTGTCCTCCGACTCCGGCGCCGCGTGGGACAAAGAAGTGCGCATCGACGCTTCGACACTCGTGCCGCACGTGAGTTGGGGTACGAATCCGGCTCAGGTGACCGGGATCGACGGTGCCATTCCCTCCCCCGATGATTTCGCCGACGCCACGACGCGCGAGACGGTGGCCCGAGCGATCGAGTACATGGGTCTCACACCCGGCCAGCGCATTCGCGACATCTCGGTCGACACCGTGTTCATCGGCTCGTGCACCAACAGCCGAATCGAAGACCTGCGCGCCGCGGCCAAGGTGATGGACGGTCGCCGAGTCACCGTGCCGCGAGTGATGGTCGTCCCCGGAAGCCATGCGGTGAAGGCACAGGCCGAAGCCGAGGGACTCGACAAGGTGTTCCGGGCGGCCGGCGCCGACTGGCGCGAACCGGGCTGCTCGATGTGTCTGGCCATGAACCCCGACAAGTTGGCACCCGGCGAGCGTTCGGCGAGCACCAGCAACCGCAACTTCGAAGGCCGTCAGGGCCGCGGTGGTCGCACGCACCTCGTGTCACCAGCCGTCGCTGCAGCCACCGCCGTCGCCGGCCATTTCGCCACCCCGTCCGACCTGAACTGATCCACTGAACGGAGACATCTGATGAAGAGCGTTCGAGTACTCAACGGTCGGGGGATCCCGCTTCGTCGCAGCGACGTCGACACCGACCAGATCATTCCCGCCGACTGGCTGAAGCGAGTCGAGCGCACCGGGTTCGAAGCCGGACTGTTCTCCACGTGGCGCGACGATCGCGACTTCGTTCTCAACGATCAGCGTTACGCCGGAGCGTCGATCCTCGTGGCCGGCCCGTCGTTCGGTGTCGGATCGAGTCGCGAACACGCCGTGTGGGCGATTCAGCAATACGGATTCGATGCCGTGATCGCGCCGAGCTTCTCCGACATCTTCCGCAACAACTGCACGAAGAACGGGCTCGTTCCGGTCGCCCTACCGCTCGCCACCGTCGAACGGATCTGGGATGCGATCGAAGCCGATCAGTCGACCGAGATCGTGGTCGACATGGAACGACTGATCGTGGAAGTGCCCTCGATCGGAGTGACCGAGTCGTTCCCGATGGAACCACAGAACCAACATCGCTTCCTCAACGGACTCGACGACATCGGCATCACGCTCACGCACGCCGGCGCGATCGACGCCTTCGAGGCGAAGCGACCGGCCTGGCTCGCTCGCTGATCCGAGTTCGCGTCAGTCGGTCTCGAACTCGAACAGATTCAGCAACTTGGGATTGTTGCTGAACACTTCGATGGGTTTGGTGATCGGCATACGCATCGTGCGCTGAAGCAGCGTCACCTGGGTGTGCTGGTTGTACTCGACGAGCGTGATCGCCCAACCGTCACGACCGGCGCGGGCCGTACGACCCGAGCGGTGCAAGTAGTCCTTGTTGTCCTTGGCCGGTTCGTAATGGATGACGGCGGCGATGTCGTCGATGTCGATGCCACGTGCCGCCACGTCGGTGGCGACCAACACGTGCAGATCACCCTCGGCGAATCGGCGCAACGCCTTCTCGCGCGTGGGTTGGGCGAGATCTCCGTGAATCGCCGACGCGTTGACACCCATGGCCTGCAGGTTGTCGGCCACTCGATCGCAGACCCGCTTGGTCTGACAGAAGACGACGGTCTTGCCGGCTCCACGTGAGATCGCCGAGACGACCTTGTCCTTGTCGAGATGGTGCACGGCGAGCCAGAGATGGTGCATCGTGCCGACGGTGTCGGTGGCGGCGTCGATCGCCACCTCGATCGGATCCTTGAGGTAGGCGCGAATGAGATGTCCGACGTCGCCGTCGAGAGTGGCCGAGAAGAGCATCGTCTGATTGCGGCCCGTGCAACGACGAAGGATCCACTCGACCTGCGGCGTGAAACCGTCGTCGGCCATACGGTCGGCCTCGTCGAGAACGACCACTTCCACACCCGACACGTCGATCTCGTCGGACTTCAGGAGATCGATGAGACGCAGTGGGGTGGCCACCACGACCTCGACTCCCTTGGCCATTTCCTCGACCTGATGGTGACGGCTCGAGCCGCCGTACACCGGCAACACTCGTCGACCCGAGTGCCGGGCGACCGGTTCGAGAACTTCGGCGACCTGAATCGCGAGCTCGCGGGTCGGAACGAGAACGAGTCCGAGAGGGCGCTTGGGCTCGGCACGATCGGAGACGCGCGACAACATCGGCACGCCGAACGCGAGCGTCTTGCCCGATCCGGTCTTGGCCCGACCGCACACGTCGCGACCTTGCATGGCGACGGGAATGGCCTCTTTCTGAATGGCGAAGGGCTGCGCGAAACCCGCCGCGGCGAGTCCGGCGTCGACCGAATCGGGTACGCCGAGAGCGGCGAAACCGGTGGGAGTGGGGACCGGAGGAAGGGCGTTGGTGGTGGTGAGGGGTTTGGACGTGTCGGGTGCCGGCTGATCGGGGCGAGGAGGGCGGCGACGT
>JBEDFW010000232.1:0-13656 GCA_041174985.1 Actinomycetota bacterium
GGTGTCCCTTCAGAAAGGATTGCTGGCCCGCGGAGTGTCGTTACGCGGCGGGGCCGACGGCGTGTTCGGCGCCGCCACCGAAACGGCGATTTCGACGTTCCAGGCCTCACTCGGTCTCGCGGCCACCGGTCGACTCGACCTCGTCACCTACTTCGCCATCGTGACCGGTGAGGCGACGAACGCGTCGAGCGGCGCCGCATCACCAGGATCTGCGTCCTCGAGCACCGGTTCGTCGACTGCGGCCCCGTCGACTTCAACACCGTCGAATTCGGCACCGTCCAGTTCGGCCGAACCGATCTCTGCCGCGATCTTCCCGGTGCAGGGACCGTGCTGGTTCACCGACACGTGGCACGCTCCTCGATCGGGTGGGCGTCGACACATGGGCGTCGACATCATCGCCCCCACCGGCAAAGCGGTGTACGCGGTGGCCGACGGAATGATCACGCGGAAGTTCCTCGATCGTCCGGGTTCACTCGGCGGTAATGCCCTGCGCTTGACCGCTGCCGACGGAACCTACTTCCACTATGCACACTTCTCCTCGTTCGCCGAGGGCATCGACGTCGGTTCGGAAGTCGTGGCCGGACAGATCATCGGTTACGTGGGTTCGACGGGAAGCAGCTCGAGTCCGCACTTGCACTTCGAGTACCACCCCTTCGGCGGCGCGGCCGTGAATCCGTATCCACTCGTCAAGAAGCTCGATGCCTGCAAGGTCGTCGACGTTCTGCCCCAACCCGGATCGAGCACCGCTGCGACCGCCCCGTCGAGTGGCGAGACGAGCAACTGATCACGAGAGTTCGGTGCGGAATTCCTCACCGAGGTCGACCGCGAGCCGTTCGACGTCGAGTGACACCGTCAGACCACAGGCCCGAAGTTCGTGCGCTGTCACCGACGGATCCTTCACGATCTCGGCGTGCAGTTCGGCGTCCCATCGCAGACTCAATGCGCACTGGAATCGGGCCCAGTCGCGCGTCCGGCGCTGACTGATACCGACCGCTTTCGACGGGCCGACGAAGACCTCCCCCGGCCCCCGACCGGCGAAGCACACCAAACGAGCCAGTGGCGACGTGACCATGGCGTCACGGTGCACGATGGTTTCTCGGACTCCGTGTGATTCGAGCACTCGCGCCCACACGTCACCGATCCACCACGACGCGCGGGCCACGTCGTCGTCCCATCGATGGTGACCGCGCGGCACGAGAACGTCGAGCCACAGGTTCAACTCCTGCCCCACCACCACGACCCCGCCCCCACTGCGCCGGGCCACGACGTCGAGGCCGTGTCGCCGACAGGCGTCGAGATCGAGGACCGAGGAATCCTGCGTGGAACCGAGAACGACCGCTCGGCGTTCCGGGTGGAACCACCACAAGTGAGGAGCGGGCTCGGTCGGCATCTCCCGACCATGGAACGACGCGGCGTCGCCGGAGGCGACTTCATCGACGACGATCACGAGAAATCGCCGCTCACGAAGCGCGAGCGAGGTAGGGCTTCCAGGCGTCGGGGACTCGACCGACCGAAATCGTGACCCAGGTGAGTTCGCGCGGAGCGAGGGGCTGTCGGGCCAGTCGCATACCGGCCTCGTCCGGAGTCCGGTCGCGCTTGTCGAGATTGCATCGGCGGCACGCCGCAGCCACGTTCTCCCACACGTGCAGCCCTCCGCGAGAACGAGGCATCACGTGATCGATCGAGTCGGCCAAGGCTCCGCAGTACTGACAGCGGTGGTCGTCCCGAGCGAACACTGCTCGACGAGAAAGAGCGGTACGCCGGTGATACGGCACTTTCACCACGTACCGCAAACGAATCACGATCGGATTCGGTAGCGACAGCGACTCCGACCGCAAGAGGGTTCCGTCGTGTTCGACGACCTCGGCTTTGTCAGTGAGCACGAGACAGGCGGCTCGTCGACTCGGAACGACGCTGAGCGGCTCGTAGGTCGCATTGAGAACGAGCGCGCTCCTCATGGTCAGCTTCTCCGTCGTCGCCTTGATCGGCTCACGAGTTCCATGAACGCACCCACGAGAGATATTTCAGCACATCCGCGGGCGCAAAGGGCGTCTGAGAATCGCCGTAATACGCCTCTTTTCGAAATCGAAGGTAGGAACGGGACGGAACCGGAAGGAACGGGGGCCGAGCCCACCAGCGTCGCGGGACGAGCCGAACGACGACCACGACGGCCGTCCACCACAGGCTGGGCTTCACGAGAATCGCCGCGGCGACTCTCCGAAGGTTCCGCCATCGCTCGCGTCGCGTCATCCGATCACCGTCGTCAGCCGCTCACCTTGGCGGCCGGCTCTTTGGGAAGACCGAGAACCATCTCTCCCATGATGTTCGACTGGATCTGCGACGAGCCGGCGTAGATCGTGCCGGCGCGAGCGTTCAAGAACGTACCGACCCAACTGGCCGACGAGTTCGGGGCCGATCGATCATCGGGTTGGAAGGCGTTCGACGGCAACCGGCCATCCATGACGAGCGCCGACGCGCCCATGATGTCGAGAGCCAGCTCGGTGACCGCCTGGTGATACTCGCTCCAGTAGCGCTTGAACGCTCCGCTCTCGGGACCGGGATGGTGCCCGGCGAGGAATCGCGTGAGAGTGCGCAATCCGAGAAAACGCATGATCTGCACCTTCGAATGAGCCCAGGCCAGTCGCTGACGAACGCGCGGATCGTCGGCCACACCGTGTTCACGAGCGAGCAGCAGAAGGCGATCGAGTTCGGCCTGGAACCGCACCGGCACCGTCGCTGCGCCTTCGCCCCGTTCGTAGCCGAGCAACGTCATCGCCACGGCCCACCCGTTGTTCACTCCTCCGACGACGGCGTCTTTCGGACACGTCGCATCGGTGTAGAAGACCTCGTTGAACTCGCTCTCACCGCTGATCATCTTGATCGGCCGAACCTCGATCCCCGGCTGTCGCATGTCGACGAGAAGGAACGAGATGCCCTTGTGCTTCGGGGCTTCGGGATCGGTACGAGCGAGGGTGAAGATGTGATCGGCGAGATGGCCGGCCGATGTCCAGATCTTCTGCCCGTTCAGGACCCACTGATCTCCGTCGAGACCGGCACGCAACCCGAGTCCGCCGAGATCACTGCCGGCGTTGGGTTCGCTGTACCCCTGACACCAGACGTCGTCGTTGGCGAGGATGCGCGGCAGGTAGTACGACTTCTGCTCCTCGGTTCCCCAACGCAGGAGAGTGTTGCCGAGCATCGTGATCCCGAAGCCGTCGTTCGGCCCACCGGTCGGCACGCCGGCCCGGGCGAATTCCTCGGCGAGGATCACCTGTTCGAGAGCCGAGAGTCCTCCCCCGCCGTATTCGGCTGGCCAACCGGGAGCGAGATATCGCTCGGCATGCAAGATGCGCCGCCATTCCATGATCCAGGGTCGAACCTCGTCGACCGGCATACGACCGATGCCGGGGAAATCGGCGGGGAGAGCGTTGGACAGGAACTGTCGGACACGCGCGCGGAAGGCTTCGGCTTCGGACGAGTAACGGGGATCCACGAGTGGAAACTACTCCAGGGCGAGCCGTGCGAGCGCCGCTGCGCCGATCAGACCGGAGCGAGCGCCCGCCGGCTCGATTGCGACGTGTTGCGTGAAACCGAGTCGACTTCGCTCGGCGAATTCTCGGCGCGCCGCTTCGAAGAACGGTGCTCCCCACCCGAGTGCCACGCTCCCGCCGACCACGATCGAATCGAGACTCGTGAGCGCGGCGACCGATGCCACCGCTCGACCGAAACGCCGCGCGGCGTCCTCGACCACCATCGGACCGGCGTGACGAGCCGGCTGACCGGCGTGGGCCTCGACGGCGACTCCCGAGAGGTACGCCTCCAGACAACCGCGCGCTCCGCATCGACAGCTCCGACCGCCGGGCTCGACGATCACGTGGCCGATGTGTCCGGCATTGCCCGAATCGCCGTGAACGAGTCGTCCGTCGAGAACGAGTCCGGCGCCGACGCCGGTACCGATCACGACGGCCATGAAATTGCGCGAGTCGCGTGTGACGCCGAGCCACCCCTCGCCGAGTGCCAACGCCTTGGCGTCGTTGTCGACCACGACCGGCAAGCCGACGAGTTCGGCGAGTGACGATTTGAGGGGGAAATCGCGCCACACCGGAATGTGCAACGGAGACACCGTTTCGCCACCGCGCGACATCGGTCCCCCGCATCCGGCGCCGAGGGCCCGAATCTCCACCCCGTCCGACGCCGCGATCACCCGCGAGACGAGTCCGGCCACTGCCGACCACGGATCGCGGTGCGGAGTCGGAACTCGGTCGGACACCACGATCGAGCCGTCGAGCCCGACGACGGCCGCCGCCAATTTTGTGCCGCCGATGTCGAGCGCCAGAACCGCCGGCGTCGCCGACCGTTCGTCAGTCGAAACGGCGGGTGGCACTGGCGCGAGCCTTGCGCAACGCTCCGGCCACGTCCTGGAAACCGGCCTTGCCGATGGCGCGGGCGTTCCGCTCGATGATCGCCAACAACACGAGCATCCCGATGAACACCGCGAACGACAGCAAGAAGTGAACCTGCAGAGCGATCACGAGAAGAGCCACGCTGACGACGAGACCGAGAACGGCCCAACGCACGGTCCGAGCCGAATGCGAGTAGAGACCCGACGGAGACACGGCTTGCGCAAAGCGTTCGTCGCTCTCGAGTTCCTGTTCGATCTGACGCAGAATGCGCTGTTCGTCATCGGACAGAGCCATGTGACCTCCCTTCGGTTCCCCCAGTGTCCCAGATCGTGAGCCCTCTGGCAACGCGCTACGGGCGTGTCGAACGACCGACATGATCCTCCCTGTCGATCCTCCCGCACGAACCTCCCGGTCGACCGTCTCGAGACGTCACTCGGGGTCGGACGGGCCCCACGGCGACGGTTGGTCCGACTCGCGTGATCCGAGAGTCCCCGCCGAACGGATCGCCCCACGACCGAATCGCCCACGGATGGCGTCGATCGCCCGACTGGCCGGATCCCATCGCCGTTCGATCGCCTCCACGTCACCGTCGACTCCCCCGGAGACGGGATCGTCGTCGAAGAGAGTGAGTTGTGTCGAAGGTTCGGCGAATCCCGACACCGAGACCCCGAGCAATCGCAAACCGAGAGTCGTCGACAAACCGTTCACGACCTCGGCGAGCGCTGGCATCACGGCCGCCACGATGGCCGGCGACGTCGAGACCGACGTTCCTGGCGTCACCGATCTGGTGATCGTCTCGAAACTCGAGTATCGAACCTTGAGGGTCACGGTCCGGGCCGACCACCCGTGATCGCGCAGTCGACTGGCGACCGAGTCGGCGAGGCGAACGAGTTCGGCACGAATGTCGTCCATGTCGACGAGGTCGCGAGCGAACGTCTCCTCGTTCCCGATCGACTTCGCCTGTCGATCGGGAATCACGTCTCGATCGTCCTCGGCACGAGCCAAGGCGGCCAGGTGCCGACCGTGTGCCGTGCCGACCGCTTTCTCCAGAACTCCCTCGGGTAGCGCGGCGAGATCGGCGACGGTGCGCACGGCGAGTCGTTCGAGCTTGGCCAATGTCGCCGGTCCGACTCCCCAGAGCGCACTCACCGGTAACGGAGCGACGAATTCGACTTCGGTCCCCGGCTCGACGACGAGTACACCGACACCGGGGCGTACGCCAGTGGGAGTGACCTTGGGTTTGGCCGCTTTCGACGCCAACTTGGCGATGAATTTGCTCGACGCCACTCCCACCGAACACTCGAGTTCGAGGTCTCGCGCGATGCGTTCCCGGATGTGACGACCGATCGTCGCGCCATCGCCGAGAAGAGTACGCGCACCCGTGACGTCGAGGAAGGCCTCGTCGAGAGCGATCGGTTCGACGAGAGGTGTCACGTCCTCGAAGATCTCGTGCACCTGCTCGCTCACCCGCGCGTACAGCGCATGGTCACCCGGGAGGAAGACGGCGTCCGGGCACAGGCGGCGAGCCCGTGTCGAGGGCATGGCCGAATAGACGCCGTACCGACGGGCCTCGTAGTTCGCTGCCGCGACGACACCTCGCGAGCCCGAGCCGCCGACGACGACCGGACGTCCACGGAGTTCGGGGCGACGCCGTAGTTCCACCGAGACGTAGAAGGCGTCCATGTCGACATGGAGGATCGTGCGGACCCTGTCCCCTCGCCGCTCCGGAGTCGCCATCGGTCATTCCCTCTCGTGAGACGATCGTCTCACAGATGTCGTCGTTGGCCGCGACGTAGATCTCGGAACGCCAATCTCGTCACGAGTCGGAAAGCTTCTCCGATGATTCGATAGGTCAACTTCGATTCGCCGCGTTCACGATCTCGAAAGACGATCGGAACCTCGACGACTCTTCCACCGACGCGAACCAGCCGGTGCGTCATCTCGACCTGGAAGCCGTAACCCTCGGCGCGTACCGAATCGACGTTCATGCGACGCAACACCTCGGCCGAGTACACGCGATAGCCGCTCGTCGCATCGTTCACCGCCAGACCGAGCATGCCGGCGGCGTAGCGATTCCCCCATCGGCTGAGGAATCGTCGTAGTCGCGGCCAATCGACGCATCCGCCGCCGGGTACGTACCGACTACCGATCGCGGCATCGGCACCGGCGACGACAGCCGACAGCAGTTCGGGCAGATATCGCGGGTCGTGAGACAAGTCGGCGTCCATCTGAACCACGTAGCGCGCTCCTCGCGCCAGAGCCTCGGCGAAACCGGCTCGGTACGCCGCTCCCAAACCGAGTTTGCCGGTTCGTTCGAGTACGTCGGCGCCGGCGTCACGGGCAACGGTCGCCGTGCCGTCAGGACTGGCGTCGTCGACGACGAGCACGCGCGCACCCACGAGGGTGTCGGCGAGTCGGGCGATCAGAACCGGAACGTTCTCGGCCTCGTCGTAGGTCGGCACGACGATCCACACGTTCCGGCCGGAAACGTCGAAACGGGAGTCACCTCGGGAGACACGTCCCGAGACGTCGGCGACCGGATCTCCCTCCTGCACACTTCGAGCCTACGATCGAACCGTGACCGACGAACGACCACTGTCCGCCCTGCCCTCCCCCCTCGCCCGGGCCGTCGCTTTCGTCTCGATCCTGATCGGCGGGGTGGCCGGCGCCGTCATCGGCTTCGCCCTCGTCGACATCCAGTACTCCGGCGAGGCCGACTGGCCGCGGGGTCTCGGCGTCGTGATCGGAGCGGCCGTCGCCGCCGGAGGAACGGCCATCGTGGCCGTGCTGGTGTTGCGTGCCCTCGGTGAATGGCGCGACATCAACGATCGTCGATCGCGGGCCGCTGAGAGCGGTCGCTCCTGAGATGACACGCCTCGACGTCGTGTCACTCATGAACGTGGCGGCGTCGGTGGCCCGTCGAGCCGGTGACACCATCACGATCGGACGTCGTACCGGTGATCATCGAGCGCAGACGAAATCGTCTCCGACCGACATGGTGACCGTGTGGGACGCCCGCTCGGAAGAACAGATCGTGACCGAACTCTCCGAGCGCCGCCCCCACGACGGCATCGTTGCCGAGGAAGGAAGTGCTCGCCCGTCCACGAGTGGAGTGTCGTGGCTCGTCGATCCGATCGATGGCACGACCAACTTCCTGTACGGCATGGCCGGGTTCGCCGTGTCGATCGCTGCGGTCGACGAAACCGGTCGACCACTCGCCGGCGCCGTTTTTCTTCCCATGACACGTGAACTCTTCGTCGCTGCGCGTGGCCACGGTTCGTGGCTCGGCGCCAAACGCCTTCGGTGTTCGTCGGAAACCGAACGATCACGGGCACTCGTCGGGACCGGCTTCTCGTACGACGTCGAGCGACGACGACGTCAAGGTGAGCGCGTCGCACGCATGTTGGGTTCGGTTCGCGACATCCGACGGGTCGGCGCGGCCGCCCCGGACCTCTGCTACGTGGCCGACGGTCGCCTCGACGCCTATTTCGAAGAGAACCTGCAACCGTGGGACGTGGCCGCCGGGCGCCTCGTCGCCGAGGAGGCCGGTGCCGTCGTGACGTCGTTCGACGGTGGTCCCGCCGACCCGAGTCAGGTCCTGGCCGCCGCCCCCGGTGTGCACGCCGGACTCGTGGAACTGCTCCGAGAAGTCGGTCATTCGACCGGATTTACGGCAACATAGGCGTGTGGGTACTCGCATCCTCGCCGTCGAAGACGACGAGCGCATTCGGACGGCGGTCAAACTGGCCCTTGAGGACGAGGGTTGGATCGTCGACGAAGCGGCGAGTGGTGAAGAAGCCGTCGTCATCTTCTTGCGCCAACCAGCCGACGTCGTCCTTATCGACATCATGCTTCCGGGTATCGACGGTTTCGAGTTGTGTCGCACCCTGCGTCGCACCAGTGACGTTCCGATCGTCATGGTCACCGCCCGCGCCGACACGCACGACGTCGTCGCCGGGCTCGAAGCGGGTGCCGACGACTATCTCACCAAGCCGTTCGCCCCGAAGGAACTCTCGGCTCGTATCCGCGCATTGTTGCGGCGCGCCCGACCGGCGAATCCCGCCCATCCGCGCCTCGTCTTCGGAGACCTCGAGATCGTGCCCGACGAGGGCAAGGTGTTGCGCTCCGGGCAGGAGATTCACCTCACCAAGACCGAGTTCCGACTCTTGTGCGAACTCGCCGAGAATCCGGGCCGAGTGTTCAGTCGAGAAGAGTTGCTCGAACAAGTGTGGGGCTACGGATACTTCGGAGACGGACGATTGGTCGACGTCCACATCCGTCGTTTGCGCACCAAGGTCGAAATCGATTCGGCGAACCCGCGACACGTCGTCACCGTGCGCGGTCTCGGCTACCGACTCCAGGCCTGAGCCGAACGGTGAATCAACAGCGTCCTCGCCGCCGCATCGGATTCGGCCTTCGAACTCGCATCCTGGCCACGTTCGGTCTCGGCAGTTTGGCTCTGTCGGCGTTCCTCGCCGTCGCCACCTACAGCTTCACGAGGACCAATCTGGTCGACGAGCGTGAATCGAGTGCCGTCAATCAGGCCTATGACGCCGCCACCCGCTTGACCTCCGATCTTCGATCGTCGCCGAGCAACGTACAAGCCGTGCTCGATCGACTCGGGGCCGACCGCCCTCTCCTCTATTTCCGTGGAACCTGGACGGCGACCGATGCCCGCTTCTCGTCGTCGCAGATCCCGTCCGATCTGCTCGACCTCGTTCTCGTCGACGGGCAACCTTCGCTGATGCGTGTCGACGTCGGATCGACGCTGGTGGTCGCCGTGGGAATTCCGCTTCCCGAAGTCGACGGCGCCTATTTCGACTTCGCGACGTTCGACGACGTCGAGAACACTCTCGGAAGCGTCGGACTCGCTCTCGTGTTCGCCGCTGCGATCACCACTCTGCTCGGCGTCGTACTCGGAGCGATCTCGGCTTCCCGCGCGGTTCGTCCGCTGGCTGCCGCGAGTCAAGCCGCCCAAGCCATCGCCGGTGGTCGGCTCGAGACACGACTCGAACCCACCGACGACCCCGACCTCGACGCACTCACACGTTCGTTCAACGACATGGCCTCGACCCTGCAGACGCGCGTCGAGCGTGATGCCCGTTTCGCTTCCGACGTGAGTCACGAGTTGCGCTCACCCCTCATGACGCTGTCGGCGAGTGTCGAGGTCATGAAGTCGCGGCGCGACGAGATGCCCGACCGCGCCCAGGCCGCACTCGATCTCCTGGTCGCCGACGTCGCTCGCTTCCAAGGTCTCGTCGAGGACTTGCTCGAGATCTCGCGTTTCGATGCCGGTGCGATTCGCCTCAACATCGAAGAGTTGCCGGTCGCCGAGTTCGTTCGTCAGGCGGTGGCGGCCAGCAGCGTGCCGCGAACTCCCGTGCGGGTCGACGAGCGAGCCGAGACGATCACGATTCGCGGCGACCGTCGTCGCTTGGCCCGAGTGGTGGCCAACCTGGTCGACAACGGTCGCATCCACGCCGGGACCGACCTCGAGGTGTCGGTGTTCGTGCCCGACGACGACCCGTCCTCGGGTCATGTCTGGATCACGGTCGACGACCACGGCCCCGGGGTGCCGTCCGAGGAACGGTCACTCGTGTTCGAACGATTCGCGCGCGGTGCCTCGGCCGGTCGACGAAGCGGCTCGGAAGGGGCTGGTCTCGGACTCGCTCTCGTCGACGAGCACGTCCGCATGCATGGTGGTCGCGTCTGGGTCGACGATCGACCTGACGGCTCCGAAGGTGCGTCGTTCGTCATCGAATTGCCCGTGGAGAGGTTCTGACGTGCGACGGTTCACCGCTCTCCTCGCCTCGGTCGCCGTTGTCGTCCCCACTTCGGCATGCGGTCTCGGAGCCGATGACGCGCCGCGCATCATCGCCGAGTCCGATCAGCGCCCACTCGTCGACCTCAGCCCCGAGCTCGAGAGTTCCGGAACGGGTCGTATCTATCTCGAACGCACCGACGAAACGGGGCGCTCGCTCCTCGTGGCCGTGGCCCGTCAAGTGTCGAGCGATCCAGCCGACATCGTCGATGCACTGCTCAGCGGTCCGACCGACGACGAGCAGGACCAAGGTGTCGGCACAGCGATCCCTCCCGACACCGTTCTTCTGAGTGCTCGCTACACCGCGACCGACATGGTGAGAGTCGACGTGTCGGGCGACATCCTCGAATCCACCGGCGACGATCTGGTGTCGGCCCTCGCCCAGATCGTGTTCTCACTCGGCGAAGTGAGCGGGATCGAGCGTCTCGACATCACCGTCGACGGATTGGCTCAGGACTGGCCACGCGGTGACGGCAGCCTCACCTCCGATCCGCTCACGGTCTACGACTATCCGGGTCGCGCCGCGTCGAGTCAGCCCTCGTATCCCGGGTTCGTGGTTCCCGCCGACTGATCGGCGCGACGAGATCAGCCGAAGAAGACGTCGGCGACGTCGTGGAGCAGTGACAGATCGACCGTACGTGTGCGACCAACCACGTCGGCGAGCGGGACCCGAACGACGTCGGGGCCGCGCAGAGCCACCATCGATCCCCATGCACCCTCGTGCACGGCGTCGACGGCGGCCAATCCGAAGCGCGTGGCGAGGATCCGGTCGTGAGCGGTCGGCGTGCCACCGCGTTGAACGTGTCCGATCTGCACGACGCGCGCCTCGAAGCCGGTCCGCCGTTCGATCTCGGCCGCGATGGTCACCGAGATGCCACCGAGCCGCGGTCGTCCGAGATGGTCGAGCGCGTACTCGGGCTCGGGCAACGTCCCGTCGATGGGACGGGCGCCTTCGGCAACCACCACGATCGATGCGTAACGGCCGCGATAGTGCCGGCGCTCGACGATCTCGCACACTCCCGAGATGTCGAATCGCTCCTCGGGGACGAGTATCACCGTCGCTCCACCGGCGATTCCGGCGTACGTGGCGATCCAACCGGCGTCCCGACCCATCACTTCGACGACCATGACTCGGTCGTGACTCTCGGCCGTGGTGTGGAGTCGATCGATCGCTTCGGTGGCCACCTGCACCGCGGTGTGGAAACCGAACGAGACGTCGGTGCCGACGATGTCGTTGTCGATCGTCTTGGGCACGCCGATCACCGGGAGGGACAGGTCGCGGTGCAACATCGACGCGACCGTCAGAGAACCGTTGCCACCGATCACCACCAAGGCCTCGAGCTCGAGAGCGTCGAAGGTCTCGCGCACCCGCATCACACCGTTCTCGTGGTCGTACGGGCTTCCTCGGCGCGTACCCAGCAGGGTCCCGCCACGGGGAAGCAGCCCGCGCATCGACGCCACGTCGAGTCGGAGGTACCGCTGCTCCATCACCCCGTCCCAGGAATCGATGAAACCGAAGACTTCGTCGGCGTGAACCGATTCGGCTTTGCGGACGATCGCTCGAATGGCTGCGTTGAGCCCGGGACAATCGCCACCACCGGTGAGGACTCCGATGCGCACGGGGTCAGCCTAGGGGTGAAGAATGGGGCCATGGCATGGGATGCATCCCGAACGGTTCCGTGGGGTCGACTGTCGCGTGAATGGTTGATCTACGCCGTGGTCATGATCGTCGCCTTCCTCGTGTTCCTCCGTGACACGGTCACCGGTGCATCCGTCCTCGGGTTGGCCGCTTCGTATCCGATGTATCTCGGCTTCGGCGCCGTGCTCGCCAAGTTCGGCTATCAACGCAAGACGTTCCGTGATCTACGACGTGCCTCGACCCCCGCCCCGCCCCGGAACTCCGGGTCGACGCCGGGTGCCGAACGCGCATCTCGAGCACGACCCGCTCCCACTCGTCGGACGTCGACCGGACCGTCTCAACATCGCAAGAAGAAGCGATGACCGAGAGGCGAACGTGAATTCCGATTACGTCCTCGCCATCGATGCCGGAACCACCGGTGTGCGAAGCCGCGCCGTGTTCGTGGAGGATCGCCCGGCCGTCGCCTCGTATCGCGAATTCACCCAGCACTTCCCCCAACCCGGTTGGGTCGAACACGACGCCGACGAGATCTGGAACGCTGTCGTCACGACGATTCGCGAGGTCGTCGACGCCGTGGGGACTCCCGCCGCGATCGGTATCACCAATCAACGCGAGACCGTGGTGGCCTGGAACCGCTCGACCGGTGCACCTCATGGGCGGGCCATCGTCTGGCAGGACCGCCGCACCGCCGAACGATGCGCTCGACTGACGGCCGATGGTCACCTCCCGACGATTCGCGAACGCACCGGACTCGTCCTCGATCCCTATTTCTCGGGAACCAAGATGCGCTGGTTGCTCGACGAAGTCGTCGTGGATCGTCGAGACCTCGTCTTCGGCACGATCGACACCTGGATCGCCTGGAAACTGACCGACGGTGAGGTGTTCGCCACCGATCCGTCGAACGCCAGCCGCACCATGCTCTTCGACATCGGAACGCTCGATTGGAGCAACGAGTTGTGCGAACTGCTCGGTGTGCCCCGCTCGTCGCTCGCTGACGTGCGAGCGTCGAGCGAGCGCTGGGGAGTCACCCGTTGCGCCGGCGTGCCCTCGGGAGTTCCGATCTCCGGTGTCGCCGGAGATCAACAGAGTGCTCTTTTCGGTCAGGCCTGTTTCCGCCCCGGCATGGCCAAGAACACCTACGGCACCGGAAGTTTCGTTCTGATGAACGTGGGCGAAGTCAAGCCGACACCGCGCGACGGGCTCCTCACCACCGTCGCCTGGTCGATTCGTCATCGTGACGGCTCGATCGACACGTCGTACGCCCTCGAGGGAGCCATCTTCGTCACCGGCGCCGCGGTGCAGTGGTTGCGCGATGGTCTCGGCATCATCACGAGTTCGGCCGAGATCGGTCCGCTCGCCGAATCGGTCAGCGACAGCGGAGGGGTCTTCGTGGTTCCGGCGTTCACCGGCCTCGGCAGTCCGTGGTGGGATCCGTACGCCCGCGGCACGATCCTCGGTGTCACGCGAGGTACGAATCGCGCCCACCTCGCGCGAGCCGTGGTCGATTCCATGGCCCTGCAGACCCGCGACGCGGTCGAGGCCATGATCGATGCGAGTGGAGTGGCCATCGCCGAGTTGCGTGTCGACGGCGGAGCGTCGGTGATGAATCTCCTCTTGCGTCTCCAGGCCGACCACCTCGGTATCCCGGTGCGCCGCCCGGTCGATCAGGAAACGACTGCACTCGGTGCGGCTTTCCTCGCCGGACTCGCCGAGGGAGTGTGGCCCGATCTCGACTCGATCGAACGTCGCTGGACGACCGATGTGGTGGTCGAACCGCATCCGGTCGACTCACT
>JBEDFW010000233.1:0-6591 GCA_041174985.1 Actinomycetota bacterium
ACCGAGTGAGCACGTCGTCGAGGTGGTGGATCGGCCCGCCGGACAGTCCCCAGTCGTTGGCCCGGCGAATGTTGGATCGTGATCGGGCGATGACGTCCCAGTCGAGCCAGAGTCGGGTGGCTGTGGGAAGCCGCGTGGAGTCGGGGCGGACGTCGGAGTGGTATCCGAGGCTGGCCAGGCGCTGAGACGCGATGGTCCGATGGACGGGGCCGGTTGGAATGTCGTGAGTGGTCATGCCCCGACTCGACTCGGGTACTCTCATCGCCGGCGCGAGCAGGTCGAATCACCTGATGCCGGTGGTCGTGGTGAGAGGAGCGGTGAGAGGTCGACCGGCGGATGAGTGTCGGATCGACCGTCGGTCGTGCACCAAGATGCGGGGATGCGCATCACCCTTCCGTCCGGAACCCCTGCTGAGATCCACCGAGTCGACGGGGCGACCCGAGGGCTCGTCGTGTTCCCCGACATCTTCGGTTTGCGGCCGTTGTTCGACGATCACGTTCGACGCTTCGCCACCGAATGGGGGATGACCACGATCGCCATCGAGCCGTTCCCGGTTGCGGTGGTCGGTCGCGAACTCGGGGCCGACATCGACGCACGATTCGCGGCGGTCCCGACGCTGCGTGACGTCGACAAGTTTCGTGATCTGAGCGAGGCCGCCGATGCCACGGGATGCTCGACGGTCGGCCTGATCGGTTTCTGTATGGGCGGCATGTATTGCTTCAAGGCGGCGAGCACCAGGCGCTTCGCACGCATCGCAAGTTTCTACGGAATGATCCGACTGCCCGAAGCATGGCGCGGCGACGGTCAAGGTGAGCCGCTCGACTTGCTCGACTCGGTGCCTGATCAAGCGGCTACGGTTCTGGCGATCATCGGCAACAAGGACACGTGGACACCCGATCCCGATGTCGCAGCACTGAAAGCGTCGGGAGCGACGGTCGTGGAGTACGGATCAGCCGAGCACGGTTTCGCTCACGACACGAGTCGACCGGCTCACCGGGCCGATGATGCCGCCGATGCGTTTCGGCGAGCGCAGCAGTGGCTGTCAGCGTGAACGAAGTTCGAGGCGGTCGCGCAGGAGGATCTTGTAGCGACGCTCGTGCTGCTCGATCCAGCCGAGGCGGATGAAGCTGCTGATCGCCTTGTTGACGCGCTCACGCGAGGCGCCCACCATTCCGGCCAACTCTTCTTGAGTGACAGGAAGAACGAACTCGTCCGCGTCACCGGCCAATTCGAGCAGACGCTTGGCGGTACGACCCGTGACGTCGAGGAACACCGAATCGGCGAGTGCCCCGTCCATCACTCGCAAGCGGTCGGCGAGCATTCGCACGACGCCGCGCAGAACCTTGGGATTGCGGTCGAGCAATTCGCCGACCGGGTCGTAGGGGATCTCGAGAACCTCACACGGTTCGATGGCTCGCGCCATGGCCGAACGAGGACCGCCGTCGAGCAATCCCATTTCACCGAAGAGATCACCGGTCTCCATGAGAGCCACCATGCTCTCTCGCTTGTCGAGATCGTTGGCGATGGCGATGGCGACGCGACCCGTGATCACGATGAACATCGACTCGGCGTCTTCGCCGGCCTCGAAGAGGTGGTCGCCGCGCGACAGGACACGCTTGCGGCCCGCACCGGCGATGCGCGTGAGCTCGTCGGCCGGCGCATCGGCGAAGAAGTCTGAACGGGCGAGGATGTCTTCGTAGGCCATCGAGGGGAACGGTACTACCCTCACGGTGAATGGCGAACTTGTCCTCGGAAAAATCCCCGAATCAGGGTTCGACGGTCTGGACGATCGTGGTTGCTGGTGGTTCCGGTAGGCGCTTCGGTTCCCTGAAGCAATACGCCGAACTCGGCGGTCGTCGTGTTCTCGATCTGGCGGTCGAGGTCGCACGCGAGGTCAGTGATGGCGTCGTGATCGTGGTGCCGAGCGAGGACGCCGCCCGGGAAGGTGGCGTGGCCGGAGGCCCGACCCGTACCGCGAGCGTGCGCAACGGTCTGTCTGCTGTGCCGCCCGACGCCGACGTGATCCTCGTTCACGACGCCGCCCGCCCGTTCGCGAGTGTCGATCTGTTCCGCTCGGTGATCGCCGCTGTTCACGCCGGTGCCGACGGTGCGATTCCGGGGTTGCCAGTGACCGACACCGTGAAGACGATCGAAGTGGTCGAGTCGGCGACGCTCGGACTCGACGATCGTTACGCCGCCTCGCACATGGCCATGCCACGCGTCGTGAACACACCTGATCGTGCGACGTTGGTCGCGGTGCAGACCCCGCAGGCTTTTCGGGCCGATGTTCTGCGGGCAGCGTACGAGTCGAGCCTCGACGCGACCGATGATGCCGTGCTCGTCGAGTCGGCGGGCGGTACCGTCGTCGTCGTGCCGGGAGATGTCGACAATCGCAAGATCACGCATCCCGACGATCTCGAATGGGCACGCGAATTCCTCACCGCTCGTGCACGAGGAGAAGCGTCGTGAGCCACGAGTTCCGGGTGGGTCAAGGCTTCGATGTGCATCGATTCAGCGACGACCCGTCGCGCGTATTGGTGCTCGGTGGAGTCGTGTTCGAGGGCGAGCGCGGACTCGACGGTCACAGCGACGCCGACGCGATCGCGCACGCGTGTGCCGACGCGTTGCTCGGTGCAGCAGGATCGGGAGACATCGGTGAGCACTTTCCCGACACCGATCCGACGTGGAAGGGCGCCGATTCGCTGACGATTCTCGCCGACGTGGTTCGTCTGGTCACGGCCCAGGGTTGGGTCATCGGCAACGTCGACTGCAGCGTGGTGTGCGAAGCACCCAAACTCGCTCCTCGCCGGGCGGCCATGCAGGATGCGCTGTCGAAGGTGGTCGGAGCGCCGGTGTCGGTGAAAGGTCGGCGCGCCGAGGGTTTGGGCGCGCTCGGTCGCCGAGAAGGGATCGCCTGTTGGGCGGTTGCCGTGTTGTCACGGCCGGTGACGTGATGGCACCTCGTCGACCCGCTCGAGGTTCGTCGGCTCGCGGCCCGCAGAAACGTGGCGGGGCTCCCGCTCGTCGTGGCGGGGCCGGTGGTGCGCGAACAGGTGGACGCGCCGGAGGACGTTCAGCGGGTCGGACCGGTCTCGATGCCGATCGTCCGAAGAAAGTCGTCGAGCGAGACGACCTGGGTGGCGGTCAGGTGGAAGGGCGACAGGCGGTGCGCGAGTTGCTCATCGCCGGTCGACGACGTGTCCACGAAGTGTGGGTGGCGTCCGACCGCGACAAGAACGACGTCGTCGACGACATCGTTCAGTTGGCGCGCGCCAATCGAGTTCCAGTCCTGGAGGTGAGCCGGAAGAAGCTCGACTTCGCGGCGCGCAGTGAAGCTCCGCAAGGAGTCCTGGCCCGTGCCGACTCGATCGAACCGGTTCCCTTCGACACCATGATCAAACGGCGTCCGGGGCGGGCTCCGTTCCTCGTCGCCGTCGACGGCGTGACCGATCCGGGCAACCTGGGAGCCATTCTGCGCGTGTGCGACGGGTCCGGTGTCGACGGAGTGGTTCTGCCCAAACACCGTTCGGTGCACATCACCCCGACGGTGGCCAAGGCGTCGGTCGGAGCGTGCGAACACGTTCCGATGTCGTTGGTCGGCGGACTGCCGACGGCTCTGGCCAAGATGCGCGACGCCGGAATCTGGGTGGTGGGTCTCGACGACTCGGCCGACAAGTCGCTCTTCGACCTCGGCGATCTGGCGAAAGAAGGCATCTGTTTGGTGCTCGGTGCCGAGGGTGCCGGCTTGTCGCGACTCGTTCGTGAACGTTGCGACCTGATCGTGAGCATTCCCATGCGGGGTCGACTCAGCTCGCTTAATGTGTCGACTGCGGCTGCCCTGGCGACCTACGAAGTCGCTCGCCATCGTCGGTCGTGATCTACGACGAAGGGACTTTCGCATGAACACCGAAGCACAGACTGCTCAGGCCGACGACGACTCGTCGAACCGCATGGAGATCGTGATCGCGATCCTTCTCGGTATCGCGGCCATCGTGACCGCGTGGTGCTCTTTCCAAGCGAGTCAGCTGGGTGACGTGGTTCAGAAGAGTTTCTCGGAAGGTATCCGCGAGGCCGATGCCGCTTCTCAGGCCTACAACACGGCGATCTCCAACGACATCCGCGATCAGACGCTGTTCCTCGAATTCGCCAAAGCCGCCCAGACCGGCGACGAAGAGACGGCTCTCTACGTTCTCGAAACCTTGATGTCGCCCGAGTTGGCCGCTGCAGTCGACTGGTGGAGCTCGCAACCCGACGACTCCGGATTCGATTCGCCCTTCGTCGAAGAGAACCCCGAGTGGTCCAATGCGTTGTACGAGGAAGGTGCCGCTCTCGACGAGTCGTCGCAGACCTTCTTCGATGCCGCCGAGCAGGCTGACAACGACGCCGATGCTTTCGACCTACTGACGGTGATCCTCACCCTCGCCTTGTTCTTCTTCGGTGTCGCCGGCCTGTCGCGTCAACGCAAGGTGATGATCGGATTGTCGACGGTCGGAACCATCATCATCGTGTTCTCCATCATTCGGTGCATCGCGATGGGTGATCCGGCCGGCGTCTTCTGACACTTCTCGTTCGCGGGCCGACCCCGAGCGATCACCGATCGTTCCGTTAGCCTCGTGCCCGACGCCGGGTTAGCTCAGTGGTAGAGCAACCGCCTTGTAAGCGGTAGGTCGTGGGTTCAATCCCCACACCCGGCTCCACCTCAGATGGCGAGTGACTTGATGCGAGCCACCAACACGTCGATGGCTCGTTCGTTGTGTCCGCCTTCCGGAACGATCACGTCGGCGTGGCGTTTCGTCGGTTCGATGAATTGCATGTGACTCGGTCGGACCGTCGTCATGTACTGCTTCATGATGCTCTCGGGAGTGCGCCCTCGGTCGCGAACGTCGCGTTCGAGCCGACGTATCAATCGGACGTCGGCGTCGGTGTCGACGAAGATGCGCAGATCGAAGAGGTCACGAAGACGCTCGTCGTAGAGGGCGAGAATTCCTTCGAACACGACGATGCGAGTGGGTGACACCCGAACGACATCGCGCGACCGATTGTGGTTGGCGTAGTCGTAGACCGGAACGTCGACCGCGTGACCGTCGAGCAGAGCACTCAACTGTTGGAAGGTGAGAGACCAGTCGAAGGAGTCGGGGTGGTCGTAGTTGGCCCGAACTCGCTCCTCGAAGGGCTGCTCGGTTCGGTCGATGTAATAGGCGTCCTGCTTGATCAGGGAGAGCTGTTCGGGGCCGACCAGTTCGACGAGTCGCTCGGTGACCGTGGTCTTGCCCGAGCACGTGCCTCCGGCCACGCCGATCAGAAATGGGCGAGGGGGGTTCTCCCTGGTCATCGGCTCGAGAGTACTGGTCGTGACTCACTGGACCGAATGCCCAGGGTGCTTGTCATCTGGTCGGAAAACCGCCAGGCTTTACAAATGGCCCTGACCGAGCGTGAGAAAGCAATCATCGATTTCGAGCGGGGCTGGTGGACCGAGGACGGGGTGAAGGACCAGATGCTCCGGGAGCGATTCCAGTGCTCCTCCGATGAGTACTACGGTGATCTCAACCGTCTACTCGACAGTCCCGAGGCGTTGGCGTACGACCCGCTGGTGGTGCGCCGGTTGCAGCGGGCCCGGGAACGGCGGCGTCGGATGCGGCTCGATGGGAACACCGAGTCGGGAGGTGTGCAGGCATGAGCGACGAACAGCCCACAGGTTCACGAACCAGTCGGCCCGGCCGAGCGGCGGGAGCAGCCGGCGGCGTCGGTGTGTCGACCACCCTCGGCATCATCGTGGCGGCTATTGCCGTTCTGCTCGGATTCTTGATCCTGCGTGACATCAACCGCGATCGTGACGGTGGTGTGGCCACCGGACCGGTGGAAACGCAGCCGATGTCGACCGACGAAGTTCCCTCCGATTCCACGCCGTTGGTGGCCGAGACCACCACGCTGCCCCGTACCGGTTACAAGGTGTTGGTGGCCAACGCGTCGGGCATCTCGGGAAGTGCGGGCCAGATGAGCACGGCTCTACAGGCGCAGGGCTTCATCGTTCAACAGCCGGCCACCAACGCGGCCGAGACCGTGGGCAAGCAGACCGTGACCGTCGTGTATTACGTGCCGGGTTATGAGTCGGGGGCAGCGGCGGTGTCGCAAGTTCTCGGTGGTGTGGCCACCCAGCCCGTGGCGTCTCCGCCTCCGGTCGAGTCGGGCGATCTCGGCGAGGCCACCGTGGTGGTTCTCCTCGGAACCGACTTGGCCGGCAAGTTGCTGCCCGGCGCCCTGCCAACCGCCGATCCGGCGGCTGCCGCAACGACTACGACGACGGGCTGACTTTCCCGAGCAGCTCGAGTGCTGCGTGCTCGATGCACCACTGGGGTTCGTTCAGCGCGCGTTCGTCGCCGTACAGGTCGGTGAGTGACGCAATTCCAGCGTCGATGTGTGCGAACTCGTCAGCGTCACGTGCGCTTGCGTCGACGCGTCCGCAGACGACTCCCACGGGAACTCGGTTCGTGCGAGCGAGATCGACCACGCCGCCCACCACCTTGCCCTCGAAACTCGTGATGTCGAGTTGGCCCTCGCCGGTGATCACGAGATCGGCGTTGCGTAGACGAT